>DUUU01000459.1 GCA_012841485.1 Armatimonadota bacterium | reverse complement strand
GGAGGGCATTCGTAGTGGCCAGTCCGAGCCGGCCACTACGAACATGCCGTCCCCCTCCCGGCGCCGCGTCCATTAGCGCGGCTCGTAGGTGAGGCAATCGGCGTGCGTCAGGTGGTGCGACACATCGATCCCCGGAGCGGTGCACGAGAGATCCTGGTTATACTTGCACTGCGAAACCTTGCACGCGCCCACCTGACCCAGGTCGCACGGCGCAGCATGCGCCATGGATTTGGTGAACGTGTCGCATTGTGGGTGAGAGCCGCCCACGTTGATGGCACACGCGCGGCACTGCGCTGCCTGGTTGTAGAAGCACTCGGTGACCGTACAGCTCTTGACTGGTGGCATCATTGGCGTCCTCCTTCTGGCGAGGGTCTCCTTCCGTGTTGACGATGCTGCTCGTCATGGGTCAGCCCACGCCCCTCACAGGGATTCATGCGCGGTTGAACGGTCAGAGACGGAACGCAGACAGCGCCCTTGCCCCCGTTCCGTCGCGGATTCCGCAAACCGGCCCTTCCGTTGACCAACCCGTCTAGCGCGCCTTGGAAGCGAAACTCGTGGCGAGAGTCGCCAGGCGTCAGCGGGGCTCGTAGGTGATGCAATCAGCATGCGCCAGGTGATGCGCAACATCGATCCCCGGAGCGGTGCATGAGAGATCCCGGTTGTACTTGCACTGCGAGACCTTGCACGCGCCCACCTGGCCCGAGGCGGAAGGCGAGGCGTGTGTTCCAGACTGTGTGAACGTGTCGCATTGGGGGTGAGAGCCGCCCACGTTGATCGCGCTCGCATGGCATTTACGCGCCTGGTTATAGAAGCACTCGGTCACGTCACAGCTCTTGACAGGTGGCATCATCGGCTGGGTCCCCTTTCGGAAAGCGAGCATCCCGGCGCGCCTGGGGCTCCGGCTCTCTGTCCTTCGCCTGCGCGACGCAGGCTGGCCAGAGAAACCGCCACAAGAGCACGCGGGTCCCAGGATCTATACCCACTCCACATCGCATAGAAACGGTCAGGAGGGTGGCAGGCGTTTCCCCAGGGCATAGCGAATGGAATCGCAGCAGGAGGAAGTAAGTCCATGATCAACCTGGGTCTTATTGGCTGCGGCGCGCTTGGCAAGACTCACGCCCAGTGCATCGCGCAGATACCGGAAGCGCGTTTCGTCGCCTATGTGGATACCGTGGAGGCCGCGGCGGACGCCGCGCTCAAGCAGTTTGGCGGCGACTACGCCACCACTGACGTAGAGACGCTGTTGTGCGACGACAGCGTGGATGCCGTGTACATCTGCACGCGGCATGACTCGCATGCCTCGCTTGCCATCGCGGCCGCGCGAGCGGGCAAGCACATTCTGATCGAGAAGCCGCTCGCGCTCCGAATGGAGGAGTGCGAGGCGGTGGCCGAAGCCGTGAAGCGCGCCGGAGTCACCCTGATGCCGGCGTTCAAGATGCGCTTCTACCCACTGGTGCAAATGGCGCACGAGTTCATCCCCAACCCGCAGGTGATGGTCGGGCAGATGATGGATAACCGATGGGGAGACAACATCTGGCCACAGGATCCAGTGCAAGGGGGCGCCAACGTTCACAGCCAGGGATGCCATACCACCGATATCCTCCGCTACTTCGCCGGGAGCGAGCCCACTCGCCTCTGGGCGTCCGGCGGAACGCTAACTCATCCGGGGCACCCTTGCATCGACCAGTGCGTCGCGTCCATTCAGTTTGCAAATGGCCACACCGCCGCCTGGATCCAGGGGGATGCCGCCACCAGCCCCTTCACCAGCAAGTTCTTCTTCGAGCTCTTCGGCAATGGCAAGAGCGTGCAGCTGTATGACCGCTTCAAGAAGGCCACCTTCTTTGACGGCAAGAAGACGTGGGTCGAAGAACGCCCGGATGAGGAGGGCTTCCTGCTGGAAAACCGCGAGTTTATCAGCGCGCTCCAGGAAGGCCGCCAGCCGGTCCTCTCCGCTCACGATGGCATTCAGGCAACGCGCATCGTCCTCGCCGCCGATCGCGCCATCCGCACCGGCGAGGTGCAGACGCTGTAACTGCCAGCAGCGTGTCGGAGTGTTCGGCGGGCGAGCCGCCCGGCCGCTCAAACGCCACGCTCGTTACCACCGCGGGGGGATGCTTCCTGGAGTTCCAGGAGGTATCCCCCCGCGCGCGTGTTGCCTCTGCGAGTGACCTGGCCTATCTTCCGAACGCATAGATCAGCGATGTGAGCAGGCCCACAGCCGCGAGGATGTTGGCCCGGCTGAGCACAGGCTCTTTCTTATCGTCGAGGAAGAGGACATCGCCCGGACCCATCGTCACATTCGCGGTGCGCTCATCCCCTTTGAGCATCTTGCCCACATCGAGCACGGTGCGGGTGATCTCGTCACCCGACCGCTGGACAAGGACCGCCCGACGCAGATCGGCCGTGGCGGTTGGCCCGCCGGCACGCGAGAGGGCTTCCATGAGTGTCACGCGGTCGCGGTCCATGACGAAGTAGCCGCCCGCGCGCACGGCGCCGAGCACGCCGAAACTCCGCTCGATGACGGGCTTGGGGAGCGAGATGGTATCGCCATCCTCCAGCGTGATGTTGGCGGCAGCGTTTCCATCCTCCAGCGCCTCGCGCAGGTCGATGGGGCTCGATTCCTGGTTTCGGTGGATCAGCTTCGCCAGCGAGAGATCCGCGCCTTCAACAATCCCCCCCGCGAGCGCCACCACTTCCGCGACGGTCGTCCCCTCCATCACCTGGTAGACCGAGGGCTTTACCACCTGCCCCAGAACCGCGATGGTCAGCATCCGCTTCTCAGGCACGGTGATGGTGTCGCCCGCCTGGAGGGGTGGGTCCTCCCCCGCTCCGCTGGAGACCACTTCATTCGAGAGGTTTACCGGGATCTGCGCACCGCTGCGGAGCAAGACCACACGCGCCCGGTCGGCGCGCTCCGCGAAGCCGCCCGCCATCTGCACGGCATCCATCACGCGGGCATCCACGGGCACGGTAAAGACCCCCGGACGCAACACCTGGCCAAATACCGAGATCGAGAGCACCGGGCGCTCGCTCACGCTCACCACGTCGCCTGCCTGCAACGCCGGATTGAAGCGCATATCGCCAGTGGCCGCGTACTGCGCCAGATCGGCGGTGAGGCTGGCCCCCTTGCGCAGAATCCGCACGCTCGAGCGATCTGCGCCCTCGTCGAAGCCGCCCGCCATCTGGATCAGATCCAGCGCCCGCGCCTGCGGCGGCAGCACATAGGTGCCCGGGCTTACCACCTTGCCAAAGATCGAGGCGCGGTTCGCCTCGACCAGGTCAACTGTCACCTCGGGGTTGCGCAGGTAGCGGCTCAATCCGTTCCGAATGGCGGCAGCGGCCTCGTGCGGCTTCAGACCGGACACCTTCACCTCACCGGCGTAGGGAACCGGCACTTTCCCATCGTCGGTGACGGTGACGCGACGCGACAGGTCGGGCTCTCCCACGACCGTGATCGTGATCACGTCGCCGGGAGAGATGATCACGTCGGCGGGTGGGGGGGCGGCCGGGGGGCCTCCAACACCCTGCGCGCCGGCGCCAGCGGCGAGGCCAACCACGAGCGCCACCACGCCCAGTAGTGATGCTGCAAATCGTGTCATACTCTCTCCTCCCTCTCCGGGAAAGCCGATGCAAGCCGTCTGCGCGGGTGCAAGAGACGTGCCGGAGCCCCTGCGGAGCGCGGTAATCGCGGATCACCCCGGATGGGGTATGAGGGGGATACGATGGCACTCTCGATGCGGGAAGTCGCGGAGGCGTTCGCGGCGCTGGAGAAGAACAGCCGTAGGACCACGCTGGTCGCCCTCCTGGGGGATCTCTTGGCCCGGGCGGAAACCGCGGAGATGGAACGGCTCGTCTACCTCTGCCAGGGGCGCTTGGGCCCCCCCTTCAGTGCCCCGGAGATGGGCCTGCAAGCGAAGCTGATGATGCGCGCCGTCGCCGACGCCACCGGACGCACCGAGGACGCGATCCGGCGCCTCTACGATGAGCGAGGCGACATCGGAACGGTGGCTGGCGAGGTCCTGCCGGCGGAGGGAAGTGGTCTCTCCCTGATGGAGGTCTACCACCAGCTCTCAGGCATCGCCACAGCATCCGGTCGCGGGGCGCAGGCGCAAAAGATCGGGCTGCTGGCGGATCTTCTGCGCCGCCTCTCCGGGCCCGAGGCCCGCTACGTCCTCCGGATCGCGCAGGGCCGGCTCCGCCTGGGCGTGGGCGATGCCACCATATTGGACGCTCTGGCCACTTCAGCAGGCGATCCCTCGCTCAAGGAGGCGATAGAGCGTTGCTACAACCTCTCTTCCGATCTGGGTCTGGTGGCGCGCGTCCTGCGCGAGGAGGGCGAGCCCGGCCTCCGAGGGTGCCAGGCCCGCCCTGGCCGGCCGG
>DUUU01000458.1 GCA_012841485.1 Armatimonadota bacterium | reverse complement strand
TGCGGGCGTGCATATCTATCGCGACACGAACGATATCCTCTTCGCCGACCGCCACTTCGTAGCGGTGCATACCGGCGCGAAGCCGGCCACCGACACGCTCCGCCTGCCGGGCAAGACGCCCGTCTACGACGTGTTCGCCCGGAAGGTGGTCGCGCCGATGGCGGAGAGTATCCGCCTGGATGTGCCGGCTTACTCCACGGCGCTCTACTACCTGGGCGATCCCGTGGCATTCGAGAAAGCGGTCGGAAAGTAGCCAGAGCACGTGCCCCGGCCCTCGCAGGGGGGCCGGGGCACGTGCGTCTCTCTCGAAAGGGGATGCTCTCTAGCTGGCGAACTGGGTGGCAGACACCGGCAGGCTAAGCGCGTGAGGGCCTGCGCGCTGGTTACTGGAAGGCCGTGGGCAGTGGCCGCGCGCGGGTGGAAGGGATAGGGAAAGCGATGAAGCTGTGTATGATGTCCTACACGATGGCCCGGCAGGGTGCCGGCGTCGAAGAGATCGTCCGCTGCGCCGAGGAGTTGCGCCTGGAAGGCATCGATTGGGTCTCCACCTATGGCCGCGACCCGCGAGAGCTGAAGGCGCTGAGCGAAGCGGCGGGGCTGACCGTCGCCTGTCACACCTTCTTTCTCCGCTCCTTTCCCGAGGGCGGTGCATGGCGTGACGAGGCGAAGCAGGGAATCGACGACGCCGTGACCCTCGGGGCGCCCGTGGTGATGATTCCGACGGGCACGCGCCCGGAGACGGAACGCTCCGAGTTCCGCCGCCGCTGGATCGACGCCCTGGCGGAGATCATGCCGCTCGCCCAGGAAGCAGGCGTTATCCTGACGGTGGAGAACTTCCCGGGTGCCGCCAGCGCGTTTGTCACGGCGGTCGATTTCTATGAGGCGCAACGGCAGGTGCCGGGCCTGAAGCTAACCTTCGATAATGGGAACGCGGCGAGTGGCGAGGACCCTGTCGCCTCGTTCCAGCGGTGCGCGGCGGATGTGGTTCATATTCACCTGAAGGATTGGACGGTCCGGAGCGCGCCGGCCGAGGGCTACCGCCAGATGCTGGATGGGCGCTATTTCCGCCCGGCGCTCGTGGGCGAGGGGGATATGCCCACAGCGGAGTGCATGCAGGCGTTTCGGGAAGCAGGCTACAGCGGCTACATCAACATCGAGTACGAGGGAAACGAGATCCCTGCCGCCGAGGCGATGCGCCGCGCCGTCGCGTACCTGCGCCGCCTGTGATCGGGCCGGAGAGGGTACAGGAGGGACAAGATGAGTTCCAGAATCGCTATCGGTTGGGCCGGAAGAGACATTACGCCGGATCGCCCCGTGTCGTTGCGGGGGCTCTTCAACCTGCGGATCGCGACGCGCGTCCGCGATCCGCTGACGCTCACGGCGCTTGCCCTCGAAAGCGGGGGAGAGCAGGCGATCCTCGTCTCCATCGATGCCTGCGCCGTGGATCAGGAGGTTCTGGACCGCTCCCGGGCGCTCCTGCGAGAGCGGCTACCGGAGTTTGACCCGCGCAAGCTGGTCGCTTCGGCGACGCATACGCACACGGCGCCCTTTGCTGGCGGCGGCATTGCCCTGCAGAAGGATGAGGAGTACCTCGACGACATCCGCGCCCGCTACCCCGACTACATGACCACCGCCGAGTACACCGACCTCTTGGTCGAGGCGCTCGCGTCCGCGGCGTGCGAGGCGTGGCAGAGCCGCCGCGAGGGCGCCGTTGGCTGGGGCTACTCCTACGCGGTCGTGGGCGAGAACCGGCGCGTGCGCTACTTCGACGACCATGCCATGATGTATGGCAAGACGAGCGAGCCCGACTTCTCCCATATCGAGGGGCATGTGGACCATGGCGTTAACCTGCTGTTCACCTATGATTCCGCGGGCGCGCTGACCGGCGTCCTGGTCAACATCGCCTGCCCCTCGCAGTCGAACGAGGGCGGGCAGGACTACGTCTCGGCCGACTTCTGGCACGACACCCGGGAAGAGCTGCGCGAGCTTTTCGGCGCCGGCCTCTTCATCCTGCCGCAGTGCTCCGCGGCGGGCGACCAGACGCCGCACCGTCTCATCCAGACGCGCGCCGAAGAGCGCATGCTGGCGCTCAAGTACGGCGAGGGCACCTATCACCGGCGCGACAACTCGGCCCTGCGCCGTGATATCGCGCGCCGGATTGCCGATGCTGTCGCCGACGCCGAGCCGGCCGTGCGCAAGGACCTTCGCGATCAGGCGGTGCTGAAGTACGTGCCACGCGCGCTGGATCTGCCGCATTGGGATGTCACGGACAAGGAGTATGCCGCGCTCCAGGAGGAGATCGCCCGGCTCCGCGCGCAGCTGGAGGCCGTGGGGGAGAGCGATCGTCTAAACAGCACCTACACGGCGCTCCGCTCTCGAATCGCGTGGTGTCAGCGCGCCGTGAACCGCTATCACGAGCCCCTGAAGAGCGTGCCGGTAGAGATCAACATCCTGCGCCTGGGTGATATCGCATTCGTCACCTCGCCCTTTGAGTACTACCTCGATTTCGGTGATCGCATCAAGGGGCGCAGCCCGGCGCTACAGACCTTCGTGGTCCAACTCGCGGGCGGCGGTACTTACCTGCCGACGGAGCGCGCGGCGAGGGGTCTCAGCTATGGCGCGGTGCCGGCCAGCTGCCGCGTTTCGCCGGCCGGCGGCCAGGTGATCGTGGACGAGGCAGTCTCTACGCTCAATGCCCTGTTTGCCGAGGGGTAGGCGAGAGCCGGCGTCGCGAAAGGAACAGCAAGCGGAATGCGCGCCCGTTCGGGCGCGCATTCCCCTTTTTGGGGCGCAGCAGCCGCGCGCTTGTTCCCCGAGAACCGCAACGGCTCCCTATCGGCGAGACGTCACTCAGAACTCATAGGTGATCGCCCCATTGTTCTCGGAGATCATCTTGTTGGCGAAGAGGATATCGATGATGCGCTCGACCTCCGGTTGGGCGATATTCTTCTGAAACATTGAGGAGATATGCTGAGACAGCGTCGTCAGCTTTCGCGGTCGTGATTTCTTGGCCGACTTGCTGAGTAGCTCTACGACGCGTTGGTAGTTGGGCTCCTCCGGGGCGGCCGGCTTGGGATCGAGCTCGAGCAGGCTGTTGATACGCCTGCATTTCAGGCCAATCTTATTGAGGTGGCGCAGGAGGGGATCAAACCCCTTATCTTTCGAGAGAATTGTGCAGTGCGTCTGCGGAGCCTTCTCCAGCACGCGGCCCAGATGGCACGCGATGAAGAAATCGAGGGCGTTGCTGCCGTTACCATCTACTCTCAGCCATTCGCAGCGATGGCCCAACGGCTGCGTGCGGGTGACGAGATCGATGGGGATGCTTTTCTGGCTGGCGCCGACGAAGATGACGATGCGGTACTGGTCATTGAGGCGGTCAAGTTCAATGTTCTGCACGTTCTCGTAATCGACGAGGAGTAATTCCTGTTCTGTGTGATTTGGCTGTGACACGTTTCGCTTCCACTCATCAGGATGCGGATCGCGTGCCGGGCTAGGACAATCTGGCACGCGAACGCTTGTTCTGCCTGGATTATAGCACTCAGTCTGAGGCCAGTCAACAACTCCCGAGCTTCCCCATCCGCGTCCGGCCCCTTCATCCGCGGTACCGCTGCCGGCCCCGGCACGGGGCAACGATGCTCCTGCAAGCCCGGAGCCCCGCCGCCTGAATGCTATTCCAGGGCAAGGGGATCTCCATGCGAGCGGCGAATCCAGGAGCGGACCGTTCGCCGGGCGGGTGAGCCTGGTGAATGGGCGGATTGCAGTATCGACAGGAGAGTGAATGAACGGCAAGGTGATCGCGTGGGCGGTTGTGATCGCCCTGGTGGGGGTAGCGGGTGGGATCGGTGCGGAGGGGGAGAGCGCGCCGGCGGGTGTGGTGCATTGTGTTGGACCCCAGGGCTTCTCGTTGCAGCCAGCGGATGGCATCAAAGTGGGAGTGGTGGGAACCGGCGAGCAGCAGGTCTTCTCGGTCTCAAGCGCCAACGCGAGCGCGGTGATTACCGTTGACCTGGGATGGATGAGCGTGGAGCCGAACCGCGCCTATCGCGCGCGGTGTGCCTTCCGCGCGCCCGCATTGGAGGCACCGGCGAGCGCGCGCCTGATGATCCGCGAGCACGAGGCGAAGGGCGTCCGCCCGATCACGCCCTACCACATTACCCCCGTGGCGCGGCGCCCGGTGACACCAGGGGCCCCGGAGACCGTGTTCACGCGCGAGCTCTCTTTCACCACCGGGCCGAAGACGCGCGCTCTGAGCGGTGCCCTGGTGATCGCCGAACTCAAAGGGGAGATCCACCTGACGGGCTTCGAGCTAGTCGACGCGGCTCGGCAAGAGGAAGCGGCGCGCCAGCAGGCGCAGGCGGAGTATGAGAAGCTGATGGCGGAGATCCGCGCCAAGGCAGACGCGCGCGTGCCTCTCCTTCCCCGGCCGCTTGTCTTCAGCCGGTCGCAGATGAAGTATGGCCTGGAGCTCAACTACTACCACGCCTGGAACGACCGTCCGCTCCTGGTCAACCGCGCCTATCGCGTGCCGCGCAAGTACGTCACCCCCTTGCCTGGATATAAGCGCACCCTTCAGGAAGTAGCGAAGTACGACCTCGACGGCCTGGCCTTCTTCCCGGAGACCAAGGATCGGATGGGCATGTTTGAGCTGCACCAGGAGGCGGGCGTGCCTGGCGTGGGCCTGCTGCCAGAGTTCGTGCCCAAACCGGGCGATAACGATATCGCCACGAAGGCCGAGATCATTGAGCGCGCGCTGAAATCCCCGAGCACCCCGCGCATCGGCGGCAAGGTGCTGATCACGAGCTATGCGGCCGGCAGCCTCACCCCGGAGCAGTGGGGCAAAACTCTCGCCACGCTGCGCCAGCGCGTTGGCGACACGTTCCTCTTCCTGCCGGCTCTGACCCATGGCGCGGAGCTGCGCCGCTACTTCATGGCGGGCCAGCCGATTCCCCGGGCCGAGATCGAGGAGGTGCAGCGCCAGCTTCGCGCCTACCTCGATGTCTGCGATGGGATCTATTTCAACTATCCCGCGGCGTTCCGCAATATCGACCGCACCTTCGATGAAGCGTTCTATCGCGACGTCTTCATCCCGGTGTTCAAGAGCGTGCTCAGCGAGCCGGCCTACCGGGGCAAATACCTCGGCCTCAGCGCCTATAAGTCGCACATGTCGCCCGACCGGGGCAACTCGCTGCACGAGGATGGCACGCGCACGCTCCGGCGCTCGTTCGAGGCCGCGATGGCCGCGCGCCCGGATGTCATCCTCCTCCCCGAGTGGGACGAGTTCAACGAGAACACCTGCTTTCGCCCAACGGTTTACGGGGGCACGACGACCCAACGCATCGTGCGCTACTACATGAGCCGCATCAAGGGGGTTGACCCGACGCCCGTGCCCGGCGATGACACGAGCATCCCCAACCTGATCCTGAGCGCGCGCAAGTGCGTCACCCTGGGCGAAGAGGCGTTTTTCGAGCTGCTGCACGTCCCGGATTCACCTCAGGCGAAGCCCTACACCGCGCGGCTCACGCTGCTGGATGAAGCGGGCACGGTGGTGCGCGCCTTCGAGCCGGTCCGATTCGACGGGGCGACGTTGCAGGAGCACCGCTTCCACGTGGCCACCGAGACGATTCCCAACGTGCGTGCCCTCGTGCCTGTGCTCGCGGTACGCGGCTATCAGGGGCAGGATTTCACTTTCGACCAGGGATTCCACCCGATGCAGATCCGCGCGACGTGGAACTGGGACTATCTGGCGGTGCGCCAGCCGTTGCGCGACCTGCCGCGCGGGGCGAAGGCGGAGCTCGCGTGGGAGGCGCCGGCGGCCGGCGCCGAGCTGCTCCTTCTTCGCGGCGTTGTCTCCTCGCCCGAGGAGCTGGCGCTTGTCGAGGTGTTGGCCGATGACGATGAGGTGTACGCGGTGGATCCCGGCGACGAGTTTTGGCGCAACGATCCGGAGCGCGAGTGCTTCCTGATCGAGTATCGCTCCGTCAAGAGCGTGCCGCTCCAGGGCTCCATCGCGGTCAAGAACGCTTCGGTCCGGTGGCTGACGCGCGGTTCCATTCTGCACCAGCCCGCCCAGGAAGCGGAGATCCAGACCGACCGCCTGAAGCTCAAGGACAACGCCTCCGAGCACCAGCGCTGGATCTACCTCTCCGTGCCCCGACAGGAGGTGAACGCGGCGGAGGTGGTGTTTGATCTTGACCAGGCGCGCTTCTCCGTGCCGTTGCGCCAGGTGCTGGATCGCCGGATGATCGCGCGGGCTTTCGAGAACGGCATCCAGTTCACGCTCTACCCCTATCGGCGCCAGATCGAAATGCCGGTCCACCTGGGCCGCAAGGAGGTCTCCTTCACGGCGCGCGTCTGGCCGGAGATTCCCACCGAGCAGTATCACCTGCGCCTGACCACGGTGAGCGGCAAAGTGTTCCGCTCGCGGCCGCTGCTTCTGCCGGGCGCTGGTGTCCAACCGAAGCGGCCGCTGCGCATCTACTCGCAGAGCGAGAAGCGCGCCCTCGATCTGCAGGTCTCTGGCGACCGCGTTCCGACTCTCGCCTACGATTTTTCGCCAGAGCGAGGGGCGGTGTTGCTCACGCCCGCCGGCCGGCCCTTCTGGGCGAGCCTCGGCGGGTTCACCAGTACCACGACGGGGCGGGGCACGCTCAACGGCCTCTTCACCCGCATCTACCCGGATCAGGCCGCTCGCTCCGCACCGGAGTGGGTCGAGGACGAGGGGGGGGCCTACCAGCGGTTTGATGGCACCGACACCTACCTGGAGCTGCCGCGCGAGGCG
>DUUU01000457.1 GCA_012841485.1 Armatimonadota bacterium | reverse complement strand
GTCCGGGCCGCGAAGGAGCGGATCGCCAGCGAGACCGGGGTGCCGCCGGAGCGCGTGATGATCTGCGCCACGCATACGCACACGGGGCCGTCCATCAAGAGCTCGCTGGGCACGCCCGCCACGGAGGGCTACGCGGAGTGGGTGGCTCCGCGCATCGCCGACGCGTTTATCCAGGCGTCGCGCCAGCTTCGCCCGGCGCAGGTCGCCTTCACCCGCGGGAACTGCGCCTCGGAGGTGCATAACCGACGGCGCGTCATGAAGGATGGCTCGGTGCGCATGAACCCCGGCTACCAGCATCCAGAGATGGTGCGCCCCGCCGGGCCGACCGATCCGGAGCTGGGCGTCCTCATTTTCCGGTCGCCCGACCGGGAGCCCCTCGGCGTTCTCGCCAATCTGGGGCTCCACTACGTTGGCGCGGGCGTGCATGATGCCGTCAGCGCCGACTACTTCGCCGAGTTCGGCGTGGCGCTGCAGAGAATTGCGGGCGCGCGCTTCCAGGCGATCCTCGCAAACGGCTGCTTCGGCGACATCAACAACTGTGACTTCGATAGGCCGGCGCGTACCAGCCCCGACCCCTACTTCCAGATCCGGCGCGTGGCTAACGTGGTGGCGGCCGAGGCGTGGAAGGTGTGGAACATCCTCCGCGAGGAGGATTTCCGCGACGAGGTGCCCCTGGGCGCCCAGCTGGAGATGGTTCCCTTCAAGGCGCGCGTGCCCTCGCCGGAGGAGCTGGCGCAGGCCAAGGCGCGCCTCGCGGCCGGTGACGATCCCAACGACCACGAGTGGGTTTACGCCCGCGAGCTGGTCCTGATGGAATCCGAGCCCTCCGAGTGGGAAGTGCCGATCAGCGCGATGCGGATCGGCGAGCTGGGCTTGGTGGGCCTGCCGGGCGAGGTCTTCAGCCAGATCGGCCTCGATATCAAGGCGGCGTCGCCTTTCGCGCAGACGATGCTCCTCGGGTTGGCCAACGGCACCGTGGGCTATGTGGCGACGGACCAGGCGATGGACGAGGGGAGCTACGAGACGCGCCTCTGCCGCCATGTGCGCGCTCCCAAGGGCACGCATGCCCTCTGGATGGAGACCGCTGTTCGCCTGCTCAACGGCCTGAAGGGCTAACTGCCTGCGCCATGCCTCGATCCCGAAGGGGGCGCATGCTGCCGGCCCCTTCGGGACCTCTATCCCACCCGCGTCTGTTCCCTCCAGCCGCGGGATCGCTGCCGGCCCGGGCAACGCGTGGGCGCAACTCGGTTCCCCCTGCATCGCGCGCCCCCCCACGCGCGGTGCTCGAAGCACTGCGCGTGAGGGCGGCCCTCTCCATATGTCGGAATCCCAGGAATCCCATCTCTTTCCTTGACTCTCCCGTCTGCCGAATACTACAATAGAGCCGGGGAGAAGTGGCACGGAGCCAGGTGCTGGCGGTGCAAACGGTCGGCGCCTGCTATCCGAGGCTGTCGTTTCGACCCCTTGTTGGCGTGTGGGTCTTCTCAGGTGCGCGAGGAGTGATGTGCCCCGTAAGCGCGTCCGTCTCGCGGGCCGGTGAGGGCCCCCTCATTTTAGCCGGCGGCGCATCTGTACCGCGCCGGCACGGAGGATAGTATCATGGAACAGGAATCCCTCGAGCGTTTGCGGCATTCCACGGCGCATGTCATGGCCCAGGCCGTGAAGGAGCTCTTTCCCGAAGCCCAGCTGGCCATTGGACCCCCAATCCAGGATGGCTTCTACTACGATTTTGACGTCGCGCGCCCCTTCACGCCGGATGATCTGGAGCGGATTGAAGCCCGCATGCGCGAGATCATCGCGGCCGACCATCCGATCACGCGGACGGAGCGGTCGCGCGAAGAGGCGATCCGCTACTTCGAAGAGCGAGGCGAGGTCTATAAGGTGGAGCTGATCCGCGAGATCCCGGAAGAGACGGTCAGCTTCTACAGCCAGGACAGCTTCGTCGACCTCTGCCGCGGGCCGCATGTGGATAGTACGGGCGAGATCAAAGCGTTCAAGCTCCTCTCGGTGGCCGGGGCCTACTGGCGTGGCAACGAGAAGAACCCGATGCTCCAGCGCATCTACGGCACCGCCTGGCCGACGCAGGAGGAGCTGGATGCCTATCTGGCAAACCTGGCGGAGCGCGAGCGCCGGGATCATCGTCGCCTGGGCAAGGAGCTGGATCTCTTCAGCCAGCATGAGGAGGTGGGCGCCGGGCTCATCTTCTGGCATCCCAAGGGCGCGATGATCCGCCACCTGATCGAGAGCTTCTGGAAGGAAGAGCACATCAAGCGTGGCTACCAGTTCGTCTACACGCCGCACATCGCCAGCGAGGAGCTGTTCCGGATCAGTGGCCACCTGGAGAAGTACTCCGAGAGCATGTATGCCCCCATTGATATCGAGGGCCAGCCCTACCGGCTGAAGGCGATGAATTGCCCTGGGCATATCATGATCTACAAGACTCACCTCCGCTCCTATCGCGACCTGCCGATACGCTATGCGGAGCTGGGCACGGTGTACCGCTTCGAGCGCTCGGGCACCCTCACCGGGATGCTTCGCGTGCGCGGCTTCACCCAGGATGACGCGCACATCTTCTGCACGCCAGAGCAGTTGGTGGGCGAGGTGATCGGCGT
>DUUU01000456.1 GCA_012841485.1 Armatimonadota bacterium | reverse complement strand
GTTTATCGCAGAAGCCCGGGCGCGTGCTCAGAAGAACGGCGTGACCGACCGGGTCGCCTTCATCGAAGGACCGGCGCTCGACTTCTCGCCGGAGCCAGGTGGCTACGACATCGTCCTCTGCATCGGCGCCTCGTTCGCGCTTCAGGACTTCGACCATGCCCTTCCGTGGATGCTCGCGGCGCTGAAGCCGGATGGAGTGCTCGCCATCGGGGAGCCGTTCTTCCACGCGCCTCTTCCGCCGGAAGTCGCGGCGAAGGTCGATCCGGGGCTCGCCAGACTGCACGACCTGGCTGGCACGGTCGCCGCGTTCGAGGAACATGGGTTGAGCCTCGACGGCTTCATCGCGGCGTCGCTGGATGATTGGGACCGCTACGAGAGCCCTCACTGGCGGGCAGCTCGCGAATGGGCACGCGCGAACCCGGACCACCCGGATCGCGAGGAGTTCCTCCGCCGGGTACGCCACGACAAAGAGGCCTACTTCCAGTGGCAGCGGCAGTATCTCGGCTGGGGGATCTTCGTCGGCCGCCGGGCCTCGTTCTGACTGTAACGGGCGGCCCGCATCCCGCGGACCGCCCGTGGCATCGCGCCTGTTAGCTATAGCGCAACAGTGGCAAGAGGCCGGGGGGCGCGCCCCACTCCTCCATCAGTGGGTTGTCACTAGTGGCCTGCGTTTCCGTTTGGGAGGCGAGAACGCCGTACAGCTCCGGGCGGCGCTGGCGCAGGATCGTCTCGCGCAGATCGTTCGCCGCAGCGGGCATCCGGTCGGGCTGGTACTGAGCCATGTAGCCGCCGGGCGTGTGCGGCTTGTAGTCGCGGATGTAGCGCAAGGGCCGGTCGTTATCCAGGTCGATCACCGCGGAGACGATGCTGTTCATCCGATATTCGGAGCGCGCGACGACGGCGCCGGTTGGCTCGATGATCACGCTGCGGTGGCGGACCTCGGACGAGGGGTGCGTCGCCTGCACATGGAAGAGGCCGGCATCCATGGCGCGGGAGATGTCGCGCTGGTCGCGGAAGAGTGCGTCGGGGCCCCAGCTCTGGGTCGGTACGAAGAGGATGTCGGCACCTTTCAAACCATAGCAGCGGTCCAGCTCCACCATCCACTCATCGGCGCAGATGCGCATAGCGACGCGCCCGAAATCGGTCTCGAAGACGGGCGTCTCCTCTCCGCAGATCATCTCCGGGTGCGTCTTGGCGATCTTGTAGTAGCGGCCAACCACCTGACCATCGCGCCCGAAGAGGATCGCCTCATTCCGCTCGATCCGCTCCACAACGCCGGCGAGGATCACGTACATGCCGTACTGTTTCGCCTTCTCGGCCACGCGGGCGACGTTCGCGCGTGCGGTCTCCGTCATCCGGGCAATCCGCTCCGGATCCGGGCCAGAGATCCAGACAAACTCGTAGGTGCAGGCGATATCGGTGCCGATGTGCCCCGCCTCGTCGAGCGCCGCCAGCAGCTCCTCGATCCCCAGGTGCGCCTCGATGGCGGTGACGCGGACCTTGCGCTTCTTCCACTGCTTCCGCTCCGGCACCTGAACCGGCGCGGTGAGCGCGGCGAACGCCTTGTTGCGCGGCGCCTGCCGGCCTGGCCCGAAGGAATCGAAGGGGAGGGCCGCCGTCGCGACGCCTCCGCCCATGCGCGGCGTACACGCGACGCGCTGGCCCTCGCGATTGATGACGTAGGCGCGCCCAATCGGCATCCCGCAGTAAGGCGGGAACTTGTTGGTGATCCATCCCTGCCCGGCCGATGCGTAGCGCGAGCAGGCGATGTGGACGTGGTAATCCGTGGCGCGCCCCTCCGAGGGAAAGTCCTGGCTGAACTCATCCTCTACTGGCTCCGGCTGCTGCGCCCAGAGGATCAGGCTGGCGCCCTTCACGGTGTAGACATGGTCGATATCGGGGAAGAAGCGGTCGGACCCAATCCGCATGGCGATCTTGCCGAAGTCGGTCTGGAAGACGGGCAGGTCATCGCCCAGGTCCATCGTCTCATCCGGCAACTTGTGCGACTTGCGGTACTTCCCCACGATCTGCCCGGCGCGGTTGCACAGGAAGGAGGTGACGAAACGCTTCTCCCCCTCCCTCTCGCGGATGTTGCCAACGACCCAGATCTTGTGCTTCGCGGCGCGGGCCGCGATTGCCTGGCTGATCGGACCGGGAATCGGCTCGCCCTCCGTCTTCACGCACTCCATCGGGAGCGAGACGATGTCGGCACCGTCGCGCGCGGCCTCATCGATCTTCTCCAGAACGGCTTCAAGCGTCCGCCCCTCGTCGCTCCAGATCTGAGAGACGACGCTGATACGCACCTTTCGCGTGCGCCGGCGTGCGCTCTCCTCACGCGCAGCCTCGCGCGCCCCT
>DUUU01000455.1 GCA_012841485.1 Armatimonadota bacterium | reverse complement strand
GCCAGGGAACCGCGCGCCCGAGTGCTTTGATCACCGCCTCTTTGGCGGCAAAGCGGCCGGCAAAGTGCTGCGCCGGCCGGCCGCGCGCGTTACAGTAGGATGCCTCCGCTTCGGTGAAGAGGCGCTTGGAGAAGGCAGGGCTGCGGTTCATGGCCGCTTCAATGCGCGCGATCTCAATGATATCGGTACCGAGTCCGTCGATCATGGCTGGAGCCTTACACGTTCACCACGAGGTTATCGCGGTGGACGGCCTCCTCGAAGTCACAGGCGCCGAGGTAGTTGGCCACCTGATCGGTGTGCAGGCCGCGCACGGCGGCGAGATCCTGGGCAGCGTAGTTGGTGAGGCCGCGCGCCAGCTCCTGCCCCTCTTCATCTTCGATGCGGACCAGATCGCCTGCCTGGAAGCGTCCTTCCACCGCGACGATCCCGGCGGGGAGCAGGCTGTGCCCCTCTTCCACGAGCGAGCGACGAGCGCCCTCGTTGATGATGATGGCGCCGCGAGGCCTGGCCCCGAAGGCGATCCACCGCTTGCGCGCGCGCAGGCGGTGCTCGCTGGGTGGAAAGAGGGTGCCGAGGCGCTCTCCCTCCAGGATGGCGCAGACGACGCCGTCGCGCCGGCCATGCGCGATCACCGTGGACGCCCCGCAACGCGCAGCGATGCGCGCCGCGTGCAGCTTCGTGACCATTCCGCCCGAACCGACCGTGCTCCCGGGGCCCCCCGCCAGGTGAGTGACGCGGGCGATATCGGGAACCTCCGGGATCACCTGGCCGCCCTCATCGAGGAGCCCTTCCACGTCCGAGAGGAGCACCAGGAGGTCGGCCTCAACGAGGGCGGCGACCAGGGCGGCGAGCGTATCGTTTTCGCCCACCCGGATCTCATCTACGGCGACGGTGTCGTTCTCGTTGATGATCGGAACCGCGCGATTCTTGAGGAGCGCGAAGAGGGCATTGCGCGCATTTAGGTAGCGCTGGCGCGAGTTCAGATCCTCTCGCGTCAGGAGGACTTGAGCGGCAGCAAGCCCGCGGCGGGCGAAGGCCTGGATGTAGAGGCCCATGAGCAGACCCTGGCCAACGGCGGCAGCGGCCTGCTTCTCCGGGATTGTTCGCGGCCGGCCGATGCCCATGCGGGCCCCGCCAGCGGCGATGGCGCCGGAGGTGACCAGCAGCACCTCGGTGCCATGCGCGCGCGCCCGCGCCAGGTCGCGCACCAGATCCTCGATGTAGGCCTCGTCTAGAGCCCCCTTGCCGCCGGTGAGGGTGCTCGATCCCACCTTCACCACCGCCCTGCGAACCGTCATCACTTCTCTTCGCTCTCCCTCTGCTCGCGGCGGGCCCGCCGGCTCATCGCTGCCCTCTCCAGGCGCTCGTACAGCTGCTCTTCCTCCACGAAATCAAACTCCAGATCCCCGATGCGGACGGTATCGCCATCCTGGACGCCTGCCGCGCGCAGGCGGTCGAAGACGCCCATTCGATCCAGTTTTTTCTGCAAGGCGCGCAGGCTTCCCTCGTGTTGCAGATTGGTCATGGCTACCATGCGCTCGACGCCCTTGCCTTGCACCACGTAGGTGTGGTCTTCGGCGCGATGCACGGACCAAGGCTGCGCCCGGGGAGCTCGCGGCGGTTGATACACCGGGGGCTCCTCTTCCTCTTCAGCGCCCGCCCCGGCTTCGAGTGCCTCCGCGCGCGTCTGCTCCAGGGCCTCGGCCGCGGCAGCGATGAGCGCCGGCACGCCCTGGCCCGTGACGGCCGAGATCGCGAAGAGCGCTCTCCCCTCCGGCTCGAGAGCGATTCGCGTCTGCTCCGCGATCTCCTCGGACCCGGGCAGGTCCACCTTGTTCAGGGCGATGATCTGGGGCAGGGAGGCCAGGCGCTCGTTGTAGGCGGCCAGCTCGCGGTTGATCGTGTGGTAATCCTCCACTGGGTCTCGGCCGGTCATGCCGGAGACATCAAGGACGTGGATGAGGACGCGCGTGCGCTCGATGTGGCGAAGGAACTGGTGACCCAGGCCGGCACCGGCGTGCGCCCCCTCGATGAGGCCCGGGATGTCGGCCATGACGAAGCTCTTCCAGTTGTCCACGCGCACCACGCCAAGCTGGGGAACGAGCGTCGTGAAGGGGTAGTCGGCGATCTTCGGCCGGGCCGCCGAAACGCGGGAGATCAGCGTCGATTTGCCGGCGTTGGGGAAGCCGACCAAACCGACATCCGCCAGGAGCTTGAGCTGGAGACGCAGCTCACGCTCCTCGCCGGGCTCGCCGTTCTCGGCGAAGTGCGGCGCCTGGTTGCGCGCCGTGGCAAAGGCGGCATTGCCGCGCCCGCCGCGCCCGCCATGCGCGATCACCACTCGGTCGTTGCCTGGCTCACCCGTCAGGTCGGCAACCAGCTCGCCGGTTGCGGCATCCAGGACCAGGGTGCCGGGCGGCACGCGCAAAACGATGGAGGCGCCATTGCTTCCTTGCTTGTTCGAGGAGCCCCCGTTCTTCCCATTTTCCGCCTGGTAGAGCTGCCGGTTCTGGTAGTCAATCAGCGTGTTCTTATTGGTGTCTACTTCGAGGATGACGTCACCACCGCGGCCGCCATTCCCACCCGAGGGCCCGCCGCGCGGGACGAACTTTTCGCGCCGGAACGCGGTAATCCCATTCCCACCTTTACCTGCTTTTACATGGAGTGTTGCTTCGTCGATAAACATACGTACACTCTACCCAGAGTATGGGCCGGGAATGAGCGCGGAGGAACAGGACGGATGCAGAGCAGTTCGGGGAGCGCCGCATTCGCGGACGCTCCCCGGAAAAGCACGCCAACAATGCGCTCAAGCGTTCAACACGGAGATTTTGCGCGTCTTGCCTTCGCCCTCGAAGCGGACCACGCCCTCGACCAGCGCGAAGATGGTGTGGTCTTTTCCAAGACCAACGCCGCGCCCGGGCTTGAAGTGGGTGCCACGCTGACGGACGATAATGCTTCCGGGGCGCACCGTGGTGCCGTCGCTCTCCTTCACTCCCAGATACTTCGGCTGGCTATCCCGGCCGTTGCGGGAGCTCCCCATACCCTTTTTGTGTGCCATGGACTATTTCGCCTCCTGACCCGACCTCAAGCCTGGATCTCTTCAACAAGGAGCTTCGTATATGCCTGGCGGTGGCCGAAGCGCCGCCGGACGTTCTTCTTCGGCTTGAAGGTGAAGCCCCGAATCTTCTCGCCGCGGCCCTGCTCGAGCACGCGACACACAACCTTGGCGCCCTCGACGAAGGGGGTGCCGACGCGCGTCGCGTCCTCGGTGCGGATCATCAGCACACGATCCAGCGTCACCTGCTCGCCGACCGGCGTCTTAAGCTTCTCAACATCAACCACATCTTTGGGCGCAACCCGAACCTGCTTGCCGCCCGTATGCACTACAGCGTACATCGCCTCGTCACAACCCCTTCACAAAAAGTCGCGGCGGTGGCCTTGCCACCGTCGCGCTGG
>DUUU01000454.1 GCA_012841485.1 Armatimonadota bacterium | reverse complement strand
GACCCCGGCCTGTTCCTTGACTGCCGCGCGATCTAGAGTATGCAAGCGGCGGAAGGTCTCAGCACCCTCCGCTCTCGGCGCGCGACATCGGACGCCGCGCTACCGTGGTTGGGCGAAAGCGACGGCCTTGCGCGCCACCTGCCTAGCGAGAGGAGTGCCCGAAAATGTCGTTGGGGTTGCTGTAGAGCGTCTCTTGCCGCACCCACTTCACGTGGCCATCGCAGTAGAGGACGTTGCACCCCTCGCTGTGTCGGGGTGTCAACGGGAAACCGTTGAGCGTGCGATCCGCGAAGGCGGGCAGGGGGTAGCAGCTAGGACTAGGACAGTAGGCGAGCTTCAAGACCCTGCCGTCATCATACTGCGTCTCGAACAGCATGGCCACTTCGGAACTCCGGGTGATCTGGGCGAGTGAAGCCCCCTTGCTTGTTGTTGAGATGTGGGGGTAGCTGACGCCATAGCGCGTGCCAGTGCCGGTCGCGCTCGGGCAGCGTAGCACGCCGCTGTTCTTCAGATAGGGCTCGATCGCGTTGTCCCAGTTGTACTTGTAATCTGCCGGCGCGTACATCGGCAGCGTCTCATCATGATCCTGCGCGTATTGAAGGATCGCCAGGCCGAGCTGCTTCATGTTGGATTGGCAGTTCGCCTTACGGGCATTCTCCCGCGCTCGCGCGAAGACGGGGAAGAGGATTGCTGCAAGAATAGCTATGATCGCTATCACCACGAGCAGCTCGATCAACGTGAAACCACGGTTCCGATACTTCACGGGCGTTATCCTTTCACCGGCAGCAAACCGCCCGGCGACGATGCATGCGGGGCAGTGCCGCACCGGCTCGTCTCCGAGGAGCTTTATCTCTTCATCCGTATTCTACCATAGGCCGATGCAGAGCGCAACAGGGGATCAGAGTGGGTGACTGCCGGTCGGTCTGGCGAGGCGCGCCGATGCTGGGGAGGGGGAGGAGCGCGCCCGAGAACGGTGAAAAGGGGAGAGAGACAGGCGCCCGGAGGCCGGCCGCGTGAGACAAGGAATCCGGCCGGGCATTCGGGCCGTTCACTGCGATTCAACCTATCGAAGCGGGGCAGGCGATTGAATGGGCGGAGTGCGGGAGTGAAGCGAGCAGCCACTTCAGGACGCATCCGTTCCCGCCCCTTCACTCACCCATTCCGCTGAGGAGCACACCATGTCAGGCTTCAATGGACTGGGAATGCATCTTGGCAACCTCGCGCGCCTCTCCAGCGCCAGGACGCGCTCGATCAGTGCGGAGAACTTTACGGGCGAGAAGGGGAAGGGCGGCATGGCGACGGAGGGAACCGGCGCCTCGCGGGCCGGCGATCTCGGTCCGGGCTGGAAGATCTCGCCCTCGGTGCGAATCGGCCCGGGAGAGACCTTCGAGCTGGCGGATATCCGCGAGCCGGGCGCCATCCAGCACATCTGGATGACACCGACGGGGCCCTGGCGCTTCAGCATCCTCCGCATCTATTGGGACGACTGCGAGACCCCCTCGGTCGAGTGCCCCGTGGGCGACTTCTTCGCTTGCGGGTGGGGCAAGTTCGCCCAGGTCTCCTCACTCCCCGTGTGCGTCAACCCCGGGAGCGCCTTCAACTGCTACTGGGAGATGCCCTTCCGCAAGCGTTGCCGGATGACGATGACCAACCTGGGTGACGAGGCGATGACCCTCTACTACCAGATTGACTACACGCTCACCGAGGTTCCCGACGACGTCGCCTACTTCCACGCGCAGTTTCGGCGCGTCAACCCGCTTCCTTATAAGGAGGTCTACACCATCCTGGATGGGGTGAAGGGCCGAGGCCACTATGTCGGAACCTACATGGCCTGGGGGGTGAACAATACCGGCTGGTGGGGCGAGGGGGAGATCAAGTTCTACCTCGATGGCGATGAATACCCAACCATCTGCGGTACCGGCACCGAGGACTATTTCTGCGGCTCCTACAACTTCGAGAACCGCGAGACGCGCCAGTACCAGGAGTTCACCACGCCCTACTCCGGACTGCCCCAGGTGATCCGCCCGGATGGCCTCTACCAGTCGCAGCAGCGGTTTGGCCTCTACCGGTGGCACATCATGGACCCGATCCGCTTCGAGCAAGACCTGCGGGTGACAATCCAGGCGCTTGGGTGGCGCAGCGGCGGGCGCTACCTGCCTTTGCAGGACGACATCGCGTCCGTCGCCTACTGGTACCAGACGCTGCCGCCCGCGGCCTTCCCGCCGCTGCCGGACCGCGACTATCTGGAGATCATCTGAGGGGCTCGCGCGCGAGAGATTGCTCTCTGCCGTCTCCTCCCAGGCGGCGGGGAGCGACCGACCTCCGCCCGGCGGATCCGCGGTTTTTGGAACTCCCCGGGGAGTCACGGGCGTCCTAAGAGGAGAGGAGTTGGGATGCGGGCCCCGAAACCGGTACTGGACGCGTGATTCGGGCCGGCCAGGTGCCAGAAAGGGGGATCGGGCGATGCGATCTCTACGTTGGTGCTTCTCCCTGCTGTTGGTTTTCGCCGGGATGCCTGCCAGCGCGCTCGCGGAGGGCGCTCCCGCCGGGGTGATCCAGCGGCAGCCCGAGGCCACGATTGAGTGGGGCGAGGCGCGAGTCTTCCTGTTTGGCGAGGGCCAGCCGCGAGAGGGCGTCGAGGGCCTGCGGAAGCAGCTGTCGGCGCGGAACGCGGCGCGCAGGCGTGCCCAGGCCGCTTACGAGAAGCTCACCGCATCGCTTCTGCCGGGCAGTGCCGAACTAACGGACGAACAACGCTCCCGCCTCAGAGAGCTCTTTCGAAGCAGCCGATTGCACACCAAGGATGCCCCCGAAACGCAGCAAGCCGGCTATCAGGGCCTTGGTTGGAGTGTTGCGGACGAGCGCTACCGGGTAGTGGTCGAGGTGCCGCTCTTCGGTGCCCGCAGCATCGCTGCCGCCCTCTCGCTCCTCCCGATGCCGCCGGCAGACGCCCCAACTCCCGAGGGGGGAGCAGCCGGCGAGACCCGCGCCGTGGCGCAGGCGGTCACCGGCCTGATCATCGACTGTACTGCCACCCCGTTGAAGCCCTCCCTGCATCCGACTCTGCTTTGCAAAGGCGACACGAAGCCGTTCTATGGACCGGCATCCATCGTGCCCGAAACTGCGGCTCGCGTCGGGCTGGCGCGCTACTACCCCTCCGTGGACGCCGCCCGCAAGGCGACAGAGCGCGTGGGCGCCAACCCGCTGGTAATCGCCGCGCTGGAAGCCACCGAGACCGCCGTGACCGTCTCCGAGGACGATGCACGGCGCGTCCTCGACGCCGACAAAGCCTCCGGGTTCCTTGCCCGCTGCGCCGTGATCCTCGTCGTGAATCCGGGGCGGTAAGCTCCTGGGATTCCGAGATAAGGAATGCGGTGCGGGGCGCAGAGACGCCCGGCTCGAACGCCCGGGCCTCTCCGGACTCTCCTACAGAGTCCCGCGGGCGGCCCGGCCCCGAAAGGGCTGCGAAACCTTGTCCGGGGGTGTTCGCACCCTGGGTCATGCACCGGCAAGCATGGCCACGACCTCGAAGAGACCGCACAAGACGTTGCCAGGCAGTGACGAACCCGTTCCGGGTTCCTGGTGTTTTCTGCATACGAGACCCTGGGCTGTACTGTGGGGCCGCTTCGCGGTCTTCCGAGAGCGCCTCGCTCGGGCCATGCCGAGATCCCGGATGGATCACTCAGCCCCAGGTGCCCCTACCTCTCCATCCGCATCCGGGCATTTCTCTGTGGTATCGGCCACGCCGCGGGTACCTGGGCACGAGGCGCCATCTGCATCACACGTTCCTCCAAGGAGCGGTTTCCCGCCTCTCCGTTGCCCACCGCCCTATAGGAATCGCTCCGCCCGCCGATAATCATAGTGGGAGACCTGCACGGGTGACGCATGCGTTCGACGCTGTGGAGGTGCGAGAGCAGTTCTTCAGGGAACCCGTTCGACGCATGCCTGCCCAGGGCGCGCATCGGGCCATGCCTGTCGCCGCCAAGCCACATGCGATTCTGCACGAGGGAGAGAGATGAGCTTCAGCAAACGAGTGTCTCTGCGCCGGTTGGCGCCCCAGGCCTTGCTTTGGATAAGCCTGATGGCGGCGGTTGGCGCCGACGCCGCGCCACGCCCCCCGGACGTGCCGGGTGATCATTGGGCGGCTCCGGCCGTTCTTGCCCTGCTTCAACCGGAGACGAGCCTGGTCGAGCTCTTCGGCGATGGCTCGTTCCAAGGTGGCGAAACGCTCCGTCGCTACGACTTCGTGAAGAACCTCGACAACCTGGTGCGTCATCTTGACAGGCACGGGGTGCGCCTTGGGCCGGGCGGTCCGTTGCCCGATTGCCCATACACGGATGTTCCGATGGGCCACTACTCGCGAGACGCGATCCGGCGCCTCCTCTGGATGATCCCGGGGAGTAAGAGCCGCTTTGGCGGGCGGCAGCCGATGACGCGGCTCGACATGGCGGTTTGGCTTCACGCGCTTCTGAAGGATGTGCCGAAAGCGGCCGCGGTCAAGCCGGCCCCCAGGCCGCCCGATGTGGACGCGCATCTGGCGCCGATGGTGTGCTGGACGCTGGCCGCGGGTGAGGAAGGCCTGATCTCCGCGTATCCAGACGGCCGGTTTCATCCCGACCGCGCCCTGACACGCTACGAGATGGCCTACACGATGTACCAGGTGTTGCGCTGGCTGACGATGGCGGCGCCGAGCCCCGTAGAAGTCGTGCAGCAACCCGGCACGCAGGCAGACCGTGCCGCCCCCGAGGTGCGCGTGTTCGAGCCGGAGGTGGAGGGCGCGCGCGATTTCGTGGTCGTTGTTCGCAAGAAGCAGCTCCTGGTGGCCGGCATCGCGGCGGATGATACCGGAATCCAGCAGGTGACCGTCAACGATCACGAAGCGAAGCTGGAGTTTGGTGACGAGGCGGATCTGGTCAAGGCGGATCTCAAGGGCCCGGTGGCAATGTGGTTCCGCGCGCAGATCCCCTTCCCGGAGGCCAACGCTGATGGGAAATCCAGGCTGGTGATCCAGGTCACCGACAAGGCGAAGAAGCGCGTGAAGAAGACGTTCACCATCGGCTCGCCGAAGCCCGACGCGCCGCAGGTGGTGCAGGCCTCGACACAGCCCGAGGGTACTACGCGCGTGGCACGCAAGTGGGCGCTCCTGGTGGGCGTCAATCGCTATGACGATGTGGAGAACATCCCCACTCTGCGCTATTCAGTCGGCGACGTGACGGCTGTCTACGAGGTGCTCGTCGATCCCAAGCGAGGCGGGTTTGGCAAAGACACCGTCTATCTGCTCACGGACGACACGCCGGATAAGCCAACGAACATCAATATCATCAAGTATCTGAACCGCATTGCCCGCCGCGCCGAGCCGGAGGATATGGTGCTGGTCTACTACTCGGGCCATGGCTACGAGGAAGCGGGCCGGGGCTATATCCTGCCGTGCAACACCGATGTTGAGGCGCTGGCGGCCAGCGCGGTGGATAACACGGTGCTCATCGACACGCTCGACCGGATGAAGGCCCAGCGCATCGTGACGATCATAGATGCGTGCCACAGCGGCGCCATGCGGCGCACCGGCGGGGGCGCGCCGGCCTTCAGCGGACAGTACTACAGCGCCTATGGCGCCGGCAAGGGCCGCGTGGTGCTTGCCTCTGCCTCGGCCGGCCAGAAAGCATGGGAAGACGCGCGCCTCAAGCATGGCGTTTTCACCGAGTATGTCAAACAGGGTTTCTATGGCAAGGCCGACCGGAATCGCGATGGCGCCGTCACCTTCATGGAGCTGGCGAAGTACGTCTACGAGAACGTGAAGAAGTGGGCGGAAGCAAACAACAAGGAGCAAGAGCCGATGATCCAGGCGGAGAACTTCGCCGCCTCGGATATCATGCTGGCCCTGAACCCGGATGCGCTGCCCACCGGACCCCTGGCAATAAAGAAGCGGAAGGTCTATACCGCCCTGGAGCCAGAGGATGCGGATTATGCCTGCTCGCTCCTGGAGAAGTCGGTGCCGACTGACCAGGAGAAGCGGATTCTGAAGTACCTGGATGAGATGATCGCCGGGCGGATCACGGCCCAGCGGTATCTCGATTTCGTGCGCATGATGAACCCGGGTGGCCGGTAGACCCGTGGGCCGGCTCGGAGAGACGTTGTGCGATACCCGTGTGCGCAGCAGACCAGGATACGTGAGTATGGAGCCATCCGGCGGCCGTCGTGAAAGGCACGGATCCAATCGGTCCGGAGGGGGCATGGGGCGACGGGTCGCCGTCTCAGTCTGCTCATGCGCCGATACTCATTCTCCCGGACTGCTTACCCGTTTACGGCCGCTCCCTGGAAGAGCGGCTGGAAGGAGAGTGTGCGAGATGAGGCTCAGCAAAGCGTTGTGCGTGGGCGCCCTGGCGGCGGCTATCGGCGTCGCGCCCCTGCAGGCCGGCCCCCGCGATGTGGCGGTTGGCGTGCAACAGCACGTGACAGTGAATGTGAACCTTGGCCAGAACGGCGTGCCGCACCGAATCCAAGGCATGGTCGACTATGGCAACAATCTGGTCTATATCAAGACGGAGGGTCTCCCCAAGGAAGGCGTGCGCTCCAAGGCTCAGAAGCGATGGACCGCGCGAGAAGCCGCCGGACTCTACGCCTACCGTGACCTGGCGTTGATGGTGGTGGGCATGATGGTCGGCGGGCGCATCGGCGCCAAGGAGGGCGCGCTCGTCGAGTCGATGGTGGCCGGCGCGTTCAAGGCGAAGGTCCGCGGCGGGAAGATCTATGACGATCCCAAAAATCCGAAGATGCGGGCGCTCGGGCTGGCGAAAGACCTGGGATGGAACCGCGATGACGAGGTGTACACCGTCGTGATGGAGGCGCGGCTCACGGGCGCGGAGAGCGTCTCGGATGCCTGGTGCTCGGAACAGGTGCAGCAGGCCATCGAGAAGATCGAGCAGATGAAGCCCCAGCAGGCGGCGGCGCCAACCGAGCTGCACGAGACCTCCCCGACAGCGCCCGTGCAGTACTCCAATGTGGAGCCCGTGAAGTCCGCGCCGGCGTTTGGGGCCAAGACGGGCGTGATCGTGCTCTGCGATGGGCTGGGCGTTCAGGCCGGCCTGGCGCCGAAGATCTTCCGTGGCGAGCAGGGCGAAGCCTTCTTTGGCGGCAACGTGCCGACAAAGGTCGCGGTCGAGATGGGCGCCGTCGGCTATGCCGCCAGCGAGGATGAAGCGCGCAAGAATCCGCGCGTAGGCAGCGATCCGATTGTCATCAAGGGGATCAAGAAGCGCGGGAACTACGGCGTCGCCATCAGCGAAGAAGATGCCGACAGGCTGCTGAAAGAGAACGAGACGGGCAAGTTCCTGGATAGCTTCTCCGTGGTCTTCGTCGTCAAGGATGACGTGCAGTAAGGGGCTATCCGTGGGGGGCGTCGCGGCCGGTGGCTAGCGACTGCGACGCCCGGTTGTCTTGGCAAGAGGGCACGGCCCGCGCGCGTGCCCCGCGTGTGCTGCCGATGTCCCGCGGGGGGCGCCCCCGGGACGTTTGAGCGAGGGAGAACGGATGCGTTTTCTAGAGCGTGCGATCGTGATGGCTGCCCTTCTGCTGGTTGCCGCCACCGGTGGAAGCGAGGGGGCGGAGCGCCAGCACCGGCCCGAGAAGCAGACAGTCACGGTGAAGGGCACTGCGGTAATCGATGGGGGCAATGTGGCGGCGGCAGAGAAGGCGGCGCGAGCCGACGCCATGCGCAAGGGGATCGAGCAGGTCATCGGCGCCTATGTCTCTGGCAAGGCGAAGGCGGAGAATGGCCAGCTCATCGACAGTTTGGTCACCGAGAAGTTCGGCGGCTTCGCGCAGATCGTGCGCGTCCTCTCGCAAAAGCAGGATGACGGGATGTACGAGCTCCAGGCCGAGGTCGCGGTCTCCCCGGTGCCGATGCTGGAGATCATGCGCAAGAACGGCCTCATGCGCGAGTGGCGAGTGATGGTGATCATCCCTGAGCAGCACATCTCGACGCCCGTGCCCGATCCGGCGGCCGAGACGGAGTTCATCCGCCAGTTCGTGAATGCCGGCTACAAGGTGATCGATCAGAAGCGTTACGCGGAGCTGCGCCAGCAGAACGCGGCGCGTCTGAAGGACCCGGCCGTGGCCGCGGAGATCGGTCGCAAGATGGGCGCCGACATCGTAATCACGGGGGAGGCTTTCAGCCAGCGGGTGGTGCCGGATGTGGTGCCGGGCATGGTCTCGTGCCGCGCGCGCGTCGAGGTGCGCGCCATTCTGGCGGATACCGCGGAGATCGTCGCTGCGGATGCCACCGAGGGCCCGGGCGCGGATCTCGTGGAGTCCGTCTCCGCGAAGAAGGCGCTGCAGAACACGGCGAAGAAGCTGGCGCCTCTCTTTGTGCGAGATATCACGCTGCTTCCCGCCTCGGAGAGCCGCAACGTCCAGATCGAGGTGAGCATCTTCGCCTCCTTCACCAAGGCGGCGCGGTTCGAGCGGGCGGTAAGGAGCCTTCCCGGCGTGACCAAGGTGAGCCGGGAGTCGTATGACGAGGGCGTGCTGGTTCTGAACGTGGAGTCCGACGCCGAATCGGCCGAGGATTTCGCGCTTGTGTTGGAAGAGGCCGAGGCGATAAAGCCGTACGGTCTTGCAGTGGGCGCGGTCAGCAAGACGCGCATCCGCGCGACAGTGAAGCAGGAGTAGGTGAAGTGGCTCGCGATGGGACGGGTGCGTCATGGTAGGGAAGTGTTGCCGGATCCATCGTGGCAGTAAGGAGTGTTGGATGCCAAAGAAGATCTGGCTGGTCGCATTATCGG
>DUUU01000453.1 GCA_012841485.1 Armatimonadota bacterium | reverse complement strand
CGGCCCTGGGCCGGTTCCTGCCAAACGCCCCCACGCCCCCGAATCCGGCCATCGCCCTGGCTCTGAGGGCGCAAGGCTTCTGGGACTGGGCGATCCTCATCCTGGTGGTGGTTGTGGTGGCACCCCTCTTTGAGGAGGTCTTCTTTCGCGGGGCACTCTATGCGGCAATCCGTAGGCACGCCGGGGCCGGCGCTGCCGTCGCCGTTACGAGCCTCTTCTTCGCCCTGGTCCACCCGCAACTCCCCCTCGGGTCTCTCCCAATCCTGGCTCTAGGGATCGTTTTCGCGCTCGCCGTCGAGCTGCGCCGGTCGCTCATCCCGAGTATCGTGGCGCATATGCTGAACAACGGCGTGGCGCTGTTGCTCCTGGCGATAGTAAGGACACCATGAAGAGACAGCCATCCAAAGCACCCTCGCCACTGCCGGTCACGACGCTTCGGGTGCGCGTGCAACCACGCGCATCGCGCTCGGAGATCACCGGCTGGCGCGACGGCGTGCTCCAGGTGCGTCTCACGGCCCCACCGGTCGAAGGCGCTGCCAACGCTGCCTGCATCCAGCTCCTGGCCGACACGCTGGGTGTTCCCAAATCTGCTATTTCCCTTGCTTCCGGGGCCCACGCCCGCGAGAAGCTCTTCCGAATCGCCGGGCTGAGTGAGGAAGAGGCGCGGCGGCGGCTGCCCGCGCCGTAGACGCGCCCACTCTGACGAGAGGATCCCATGATTCGCACGCTTCTGACCGGCATCTCTGGAACCGGAAAGTCAACGCTCATCCATGAGCTCGCGGCACGTGGCTATCAAGCCGTGGATCTGGATAGCGACGAGTGGTCCAAGTGGGTCCCGTTCGTTCCCTTCCCCGGCGTGAAGGAGGTCCCCGGCGATCCGGAACAGGAATGGGTGTGGCGAGAGGATCGGGTTCAGGATCTTCTCTCCACGGAGGACGCCGAGATGCTGTTCGTGAGCGGGTGCGCGAGCAACATGCGCCAGTTCCTCGATCAGTTCGACCACATCATCCTGTTGAGCGCGCCCGCCGATCTCATCGTGGAGCGGTTGATCACCCGAACCAACAACCCGTACGGCAAGGATCCGGAAGAGCGGGCGCGCGTGCTCGGCCATCTGGAGAGCGTGGAGCCGCTTCTCCGGAAGAGAGCCGACCACGAGATCAACACCCAACTCCCCCTGGAACAAGTGGTGGAAGAGGTGCTCCGGATCGCGCGAACGCGGCCTCGGGGGGCTGGCTCCCGCACGCCGCGTGCTTCCGTCTAGAGCTCGTCACCCAGGCAGGTGCCTACCTTGCGCGCTGTGTCGATCAGGGGATGATCGAGGGGCACCGTTCGCAGCTTGCCGGCGACTTCCTGGATGGGCACGGGGCAGCACTCGCCGCCGCGCACGCCCACCATCACCCCATACTGGCCGCGGGCAATCAGATCCGCGGCGGCCGTTCCCAGGCGAGTCGCCAGGATGCGGTCGGCGGGGCTGGGCGTTCCGCCGCGCTGCAAGTGGCCGAGAACGGTGACGCGCGCCTCCAGATGGGTGCGGGCCTGAAGCTCCGCCGCCAGTTCTGCCCCAATCCCGGTGAACCCGGCGCCTGCAACGGACAGTTCCCACGGGCTCCGCTTCTTGCGTTTCTTCCCCTCCTTGGACGATTCCGCCGTGTCCGGCGACTTCGGCGCGGCCCCCTCCGCCACCACAACGATGCTGAAGCGACGGCCCTTCCGCAAACGCGCCACCAGGCTTTCGGCGACGTAGTCCAGGTTGTAGGGGATCTCCGGGATGAGGATGACGTCGGCGCCGCCGGCCACGCCCGCGCCCAGCGCGAGCCATCCCGCGTTGTGCCCCATTGTCTCGACCACCATGATCCGGTGGTGGCTGTCCGCCGTGGAGTGCAGCCGGTCAATCGCCTCCGACACGATCTGCAGGGCCGTATCGTAGCCGAAGCAGACGTCGGTGCCCCAGACATCGTTATCGATCGTCTTTGGCAGGTGGACGACATTGATCCCACCCTGCTTCATCAGGCGCAGGGCGTTCTTCAGGGTTCCGCCTCCGCCCAGGCAGACGAGGCAATCGAGGTGGAGGCGCCGGTAGTTGGCAATGGCCACGGTGGTGAGGTCCACCTCGGTGCCATCGGCGACGGGAATACGGTGTGGCTTGTCGCGGCTGGTGCCCAGAAAGGTGCCCCCCTTGGTCAAGATGCCAGAGAGGTCGCTCGCGGCGAGGGGGCGCGTCCGGTTCTCCACCAGGCCGCGGAAGCCATCGAGAATGCCAAAGACCTCCATGCCGTAATGCCCGAGCGCCGCCTTGCCGATGCCACGGATGGCCGCGTTCAGTGCCGGGCAATCGCCGCCCGAGGTGAGGATGCCGATGCATTGTCTCCGGTACTGCTCCACCGCTCTCCCTCCCATACCGCTTGCCTGGCAGCTTTGGGCAAGCCGCGCATGTACCCACGAGGGATCTATTCAACGCGCCGCGGTGGGCTCCCTGCCTGAGACGCGCTCTCGCCGGCGCGATGGCGAGCTCCGGGCCGGCCTCCCATTTTAAAGAGTTTAAACCTCCTT
>DUUU01000452.1 GCA_012841485.1 Armatimonadota bacterium | reverse complement strand
TTGCCAACGGCCGTGAGGCTACTTATCCTGAAGCGCCGCGATGCCGGGGAGAACCTTCCCCTCAAGGAACTCCAGCGACGCGCCGCCACCGGTGGAGACGTGGGAGACCTGATCGGCCATGCCCAGCTCCTCCAGGGCCGCCACGGAGTCGCCACCGCCGACGACGGTCAGCGCCGACGACGCGGCCATTGCCCGTGCGACCTCGCGCGTGCCGCCCGCGAAGGGATCGATCTCGAAGATCCCCATCGGGCCGTTCCAGACCACGGTCTTGGCGCCCCGGATCACCTCGGCGAAGCGCTTCGCACTCTCCGGGCCGATATCCACCGCCTTCCACCCGGCCGGGATCTCGCCCGCAGGCACGACACGGGTTTGCGCATTGGCATCGATGGCATCCGCGGCGAGCGCATCGACGGGCAGCTCCAGGCGAACGCCCCGCTCCTTCGCCTTGGCGAGCATCTCGGTAGCCACGCCCAGGCTGGCCTCATCGAGGAGGGTGTCGCCGATCTCGCCGCCCTGCGCCTTGACGAAGGTGAACGCCATCGCCCCGCCGATGAGGAGGGCATCCACCTTGGGCAGGAGGTTCTCGATGACGCCGATCTTGTCTTTCACCTTGGCGCCGCCCAGAATGGCGACGAAGGGGCGCTCCGGGCTCTCCAGCACGCGCCCGAGGTAATCGATCTCCTTCTCCATCAGGAAGCCGGCCACACCCGGCAGGAGGTGGGCCACGCCCTCGGTGGACGCATGCGCGCGGTGCGCGGTGCCAAAAGCATCATTCACGTAGAGATCGGCGAGCGAGGCAAGGGCGCGCGCGAACTCCGGATCGTTCTTCTCCTCCTCCTTATAGAAGCGGACGTTCTCCAGGAGAAGCACATCGCCATCCTGCAGCTTCGCCGCCTGCTCCTGGACTTCGGGCCCGATGGAATCGTTCGCCTTCTGCACGGGCCGGCCGAGCAGCTCCTGGAGGCGCGCGGCGACCGGATCGAGGCGCAGCTTGTCATCGGCGCCCTTTGGCCGCCCCAAGTGGGAGACGAGGATGGTGCGGGCGCCGTGGTCCACCAGGTACTGGATAGTCGGGAGCGCGGCGCGGATGCGCGTGTCGTCGGTGATCTGGCCGCTCTCATCCTGAGGCACGTTGAAGTCCACGCGTACCAGCACGCGCTTCCCGGCTACATCCACGTCCCTCACCGTCTTCTTGTTCATCAGACCCTCCTCACGCTAGGCATCACAAGAGAATAACGCAACCATCGGTGCGGGGCCTGCGCCGTTGGGGTGCCCCCACCCCGCTGGCGACAATCAACCGCTTGGAGACCACGCGCCGACACCCGTCATTATATCTAGCAGGCAGAGGCGCGTCAAGGGAGATCCCGTCAAGACCGCGGATGAAGGGAACGGACGCGGATGGAGGGGACGCGTGCTCCGGGAAGACCGCGAAGCGGTCCCACAGGATAGCCTAGGGTCTCCGGACCCTGGGTAGCGTGGCAAAAAAACCAGGCACCCCGAAGGGGTGCGACAACAGGGGATATGGGTTCGGGCGACCTTACCTCGGAATCCCAGACCCTCGCCTAACGCCCGCGCATTCCCCTCTCGTGACGGGCAATGAAAAAGCCCCGGGGGAGCCGTGCTTCCCCGGGGCTCGTATCGCGACCGAGACCTACCGGACGCTCACTCCTCCTCGGTGAAGAGTGCGTCCACGAAGGCCTTCGGATCGAACGGCTCCATGTCTTCGAGTTGCTCGCCGGTGCCGATGAGGATGATTGGGATCTTCAGCTCGTCCTGAATCGTCAGGATGTTGCCCCCCTTGGCCGTGCCATCCAGCTTGGACAGCACGATCCCCGTCACGGCAACGGCCTCCTTGAAGGTGCGCGCCTGCGAGACGGCGTTCTGGCCCGTGGTCGCGTCCAGGACGAGCAGCGTCTCATCAGGCGGCCGGCCCAGCTCGCGCTCGATCACGCGGTGGATCTTGCGCAGCTCCTCCATCAGGTTGGCCTTGGTGTGCAGCCGCCCCGCCGTATCCACCAGGACGACATCGACATGCCGGGCGCGTGCCGCCTGGATCGCGTCGTAGACCACCGCGGCGGGATCGGAGCCTTCCTTCTGGCGGATCACATCCACGCCGACGCGCTGCCCCCAAATCTCCAGCTGGTCGATAGCGGCCGCGCGGAAGGTGTCCGCGGCGGCGAGAAGAACGCGCTTCCGCTGCCGCTTCAGCATGTAGGCCGTCTTGGCGATGCTGGTCGTCTTCCCGACGCCGTTCACGCCGACAAAGGTGTAGACGGCCGGAGGTGATGGCGCCTGGTTGAGGGGCCGGTGGCCCTCCATCAGGAGGGTCACCAGCTCCTGCTTGAGATGCTCTCGCACTTCATCGGCATCGCGAATCCGGTCGCGGCGCACGGCTTCGCGCAACTCGCCAACAATGCGGACCGCGGTGTGGATGCTCACGTCCGCGCACACCAACAGCTCCTCGAGATCGTCGAACAACTCGTCGTCGATGCTGCGCCGCCGAGACGCGAGCAGGTCATCGATCTTCCGGAAAAGCCCTCGAAACATCAGGGTACTGTTACCTTTCGCTTCTCTACCACGTGGTTGCCGGCGGCGTCCACCGCTCGGATCTCGATGGCGTGCTCGCCCGCGTCCAGCGCCGACGTCTTCACCCGGAAGCGCTCGGTTTCCGAGTCGAAGATACCATCCTCGGCTTCAGCCGACGCCCATTCCTCCGCATCGATGCGGTAATCGACGCCTGCCAGGGGCACGCCGGCGGTCGCGGTGCCGGCGAGGTGGACGCAGCCAGCCTCATCCACGGTGGGATCGCCCTGGAGGGCGAGCTTCGGCGGCGTGTTCGAGATCAGGATCGGACCGATGATCTCCTCGACACCCGCGGGATCCGCCGGGTTGCTCAGGCGGTCGCTGGCCACGATCTTCACCAGGTAGCGGCCATCGGGCACTTCCGTGGTGTCCCAGGCGAAGCTCGTCTCCTTCATGGAGGGCTCCTGGCGCTTGGGAGCTCCGGGCGCGGTGGAGTTCGACGCATTCGCCGGCGGGGGGCTCATCGCCGCCGTGGGCGCCTTCGCGGCTCCCCCCTTGCCACCGGCCGGAGGCGCGGTCGCCGGCGCCTTGGCGGTTGGGGCCCCCGCGTTCCCGGCGGGGCCGTTTTCGGGCGTGCCGGCCGGCGCCTCCTTCACGATGCGGTTCAGCCGCGTCCAGGACGCCCCCTCGTCCCCCGAGTAGTAGACGTCGTAGAGGAGCATGTCCTTGTCCGGGTCCGTCCCGCTCCAGCGGATCGTCTGCTTCCTGGACCAGACGTCGCCGCTCTTGGGCGCCAACACCGTCAGCTTTGG
>DUUU01000451.1 GCA_012841485.1 Armatimonadota bacterium | reverse complement strand
GGCCGCGGCGGTGGAGGCGCTTCGTGGTGAGGCCGAGATCGCTGCGATCCTCCTCGACAGCGCCATCGCTCCCTCCGGAGGCATAGCGGCCATTCCGGAGCTGATCCGTGCCCGCCCAGGAGTTCCCATCGTCTATTGCAGCGGGTTCGGAGAGCCGGCGCCCGCGGAAACGGATGGAATCGCCGGCCTCATCCAGAAGCCGTTCCTGCCCAAGGTCCTGATCCGGACGATCCGCCGGGTGCTCGCGGGCTGACCCGCTGGTGCCAGGTCCCTCCGACACCGCGATGGGTGCCCCCGCGCGCGCCTCTGCAACCCCGAGGATCCCGGTGCCCAGATCCGACGCCACATAGTAGCGCGACCTGCCGATGCGACCACCGCAGCGTCCCGACCTCGCTTGGTTTGTGGCGATTGACCCCAGGGTAACGCCATTCTCAGGTGAGAAGGGATGACCAGACCCGATTCCCGGCCAGGCCATGGGCACCAGGGGGAGCGCCGGCGGTCACCCAAAGCGGAGAGGCAGGAAGGCGGCGATGGCAGAGAGCACTCAACAGTTCCGCCATGCGTCCGAGAAGCTGAAGCGGCTCGCATCGCAGGGGTGGGAGTGGGTTCGCCACATCTACCAGGAGTTCACCGGGGAGCATGCATCGCTCACCGCGGCTGCGATTGCCCTCTTCGGCATCCTCTCTATCTTCCCTCTGGCGCTCCTGGCGATTAGCATGGCGGCCTATGCCCTGGGGAGCCAGGAGCAGGCGCTCCGCCAGATTGAGCAGGTCGCCGGGCAGCTCCTCGTTGGCGATGCCAGCCGGACGCTGACCAGCGTCCTCCGAGGCGTCGTAGAATCCCGTGGAATCGCCGGTTTCGTCGGTCTGATTGGCTTCCTTTGGGCAGCCAGCCGCGTCTTCACGATTATGGCCGAAGCGTTCAACATGGCCTGGGACGTTCCGGAGAGCCGGGGTTTCTTCAAGCGCAACCTCCTGGCCATCGGCCTTGTGCTCCTCTCACTCATCTTTGGCATGCTGATGTTTGTCGGGCCGCTTGCCGTCAGTTTTCTGTTGCGCTACGGGGATCGAGTTGCGGCGCAGGTGGGGGCTCCGACCGGAATCTCTGCCTTCTGGCCGGCGCTCGTCACCGTGCTCGCTTTCATCGCCACCATCGCCTTCTTCTTCATCCTCTATAAGTATGTGCCGAACCGGCCCGTTCCCTGGCAGTCCGCACTCGCCGGCGCGATCACGGCGGCGGTCCTCTGGGAGATCGCTCGCTACCTCTTCCAACTGTACGTGGTAAACTTCGCCTCCTATAACGAAGTGTATGGCGCGCTGGCGGGCGCGATCATCCTCATCCTCTGGCTCTACTACTCGGCGATGATCCTGCTCCTGGGCGCGGTCACCTCGGCGGTGCATGACGCCCGCGTCTTCCATGATAGGGCGGAACACCCCCAGCGCCGCGGCTACACCGAATTCGCCGAGTCCTGACGACACCCATCAAAAGAGTGAAAAAGCAGCGAGCAACCTATTGACAGATCTGCGTCGCTGGTGTATTATATACCCGTCACGCCGAAGTGGCGGAATGGCAGACGCGCTAGGTTCAGGGTCTAGTGGGAGTAGTCCCGTGCGGGTTCAAGTCCCGCCTTCGGCACCAGAGAGAAGAGACGGCGCGGTTTCTCAATCCCTTCGCGAAGGGGCCAGAGAATCCGCGCCGTTTCTCTTGTACCGTCCGCCGCGCCTCCCCGCCGGCGCGGGGGGGATATCCGGAATCCCCTACCCAGGCGCACGCTCCATGGGCCACACCCTGGTGCCCGGAGCGCAGCCGGCGACCCGCATCAGCCGGTCGCCGGTCGCCGGTAGCGATGCCGCCAAACACCCCCAAGCCGTCTCTCCCGGGATGCAGGGAGAGAGGATGGCGTTGAAACCCTACTGGCTGTAGTTGAAGTAGGGCGCGTTGCTCCCGTTGTTATAGAGCGTCACGTGCTTCATCGCCTTCACATGCCCGTCCGCGAAGCCCACGTTCGCCACGCCGTTATGCCGCTCGATCACGTTGAACCCCGGCGACTGGTAGTTGTGGTATGTATCCGAAGACGGGAACATCGAGACGTGCTTCCCGCCGCAGTTCTGGCAGTTGGAGCCATCTGGGTCGGTGTACATCTTGCCCTTGGAGGGCATATGTAGCCGCCCGCGGGCATTGGGATCCTGAAGCACATCGGCCACCATCGCGATCTCCGCTGGCCTTTGAATCTGGCTCAAGGAGACTCCACAAGCGTTTTGGGGCATCAGACCCGTGTGGTAGCCGTAGCTGCGGTGGCCCAGGTAATCACCCACCAGCGTCTTCTGATCGGAGCTGGGGCAGTTGTGCACTTCCCAGTTCTTGATGTAGGGCTGGGTGATCTGGATCAGACCCGTGCGCGGGCTCGTTGCGGACTGGTAGAGGAACGGGAGGCACTCATCGTAATCCTGTGCATACTGCAAGAGACCCATGCAGATCTGTTTGAGGTTGGATTGGCAGGTAGCCTTGCGTGCATTCTCGCGAGCGCGGGCGAACACCG
>DUUU01000450.1 GCA_012841485.1 Armatimonadota bacterium | reverse complement strand
TGGGACAGGGAAACTGCCGCTCCGGGTCGCCCTTGTACTCCGGCGCTGACCACGGGTAGTGCCCCGACCCAAACGCGCGCTTTTCCACAAGCCACTTCGCATGCGCCTGGAACGCGCCCCGGTAGCTAGGCGCCACCGGGATCCCCTCGGCGCCAATGGCACTCGCGAACTGGTCGCCACTCACGGTGATCCGGCTCGTCTCCACGTGCAGGCGCAGGAACCAGTAGGAGGCCTCCGCGCCCTCGGGCTGCCAGCCGGGCGTGACGACTCGCGAGCGATTCTTCAGTCCCTCGTGGATCGCCTGAGCCACGCGCCGGCGCCGGGCAATGATCCCATCTAGCTTCTTGAGCTGCACCCGCCCGACCGCCGCCGACAGGTCGTTCAGGTTCATATTGGGCGCGGCGATCACGTTGCTCGACACCCCATCCAGGCCAAAGGGCTTGCCGCGGTCCGAGCACCGTCGCGCCTCCCAGTAGGTCGCCTCGTCGCGCGTGAAGACCACGCCGCCCTGGGCAGCGGTCGCATGGTGCTTCCCGGACATGGTTGAGAAGGCGCCGACATCGCCGAGCGTGCCGACCGGCCGGCCCCTATAGCGGGCACCGTGCGCCTGAGCGCAATCCTCGACCACCCGGATGCCCCGCGAGCGGGCGATCTCCAGGATGGGATCCATGTCGGCGGGCTCACCGGCGATGTGCGCCACGACGATGGCACTGGTGCGCTCGGAAAGGCAGGCGGCGATCTGCTCGGACCCGATGTTGTAGGAGCCGGGGCGCACGTCGGCGACAATCGGGATGCAGTTCAGCATGGCGATCGGCATGATGCCGCCCGGATCGGTGATCGCCGGGCAGATCACCTCGGTGAACGGTTCCAGCTTCAACGCGCGCAAAGCCACGTAGACGGCGCTACTCCCGGAGTTGACCGCATCCGCATAGCCGCCGCCCAGGTACTCCGCGAACTCGCGACAGTACGCCTCCTCCTGGGGCCCGTTGTAGCCGAACGCGCTTCCGGTACGGATCGCCTCGTCGAAGAGGGCCACCGCGGCGGCCTTCTCCTCTTCGCCAAAGAGCGCCCTGCCGGGCCACGGCTGCTGTCGCACCTTCGGCCCGCCATTCACCGCGAGTTGGCTGGCATCGTTGACTGCACTCATCCCTCTCTCCTCCTTGCCGGCGCGCGGACTGCACCGGCGACCAATTCTGAGGGCGTAGTTCCCGCCCGTCCGTCCGGGTTCCTGCCCGCGCGCGCGTGCCTCACAAGGGCGGGGGTGGAATGGTGACCGGGAGCCCCGTCTCGATGGAATCCTCGCCGGCGGCACCCACGGCCGCGGCGTTGCGCGCACCCACCAGGAAGGGCACCGGGCACTTTCCATCCTCAATCGCCTGGAAGAAGGCGCGTACCAGGTTGATGTCGCTGCCCCCATGCCCGCCCCGCTCCGGCACGGGGCGCAGCTCCTTCACGCTGCCGCCCGGCTTGGTCACGCGGATGAGGAAGTCGCACTCGTTGTTGTAGAACGCCGTCAGCTTCCCCTCATCGCCAAAGAGGGTAAACTCGCGGGTGTACTCCGGCGTGAAGTGGCACTCCATATAGATCGCCCGCGCGCCGTTGTCATAATCGATCGAGAGTTGCGAGTTGTCGTTCAGGTCGATATCACGGCTCCAGACGCAGCCATCGGCGGCCTTGGCGGCCGGGCTTTTGGGAGCCACGTAGTAACGGCAAGAGCGCGCCCGCTCGCAGTCACGGCACCGCTTCTCCGGGTCTTCCTTGCGCCCGAAATAGTCGAGCCCGCCCGAGGCGAAGACGCGGCACGGATTGCCCCCCATAAACCAGTTGAGGAGGTCGATGGTATGAACGCCCTTCTGCAGGAGCAGGCTCCGCGTGTACGCCTTCTTCCGGTAGTGGTTGTGGTAGAAGTAGTCACCGCCGACGGAGACGTTATCGATCGCCAGGCCCATCACCGGCCGGCCGATCTCGCCGGCATCAAGGATCTCGCGCACGCGGCGGAAGAGAACGCACTCGCGCAGCTCGAGTCCGACCATAAAGACCGTGTTCGTGCCCGACCAGGTGCGCAGGAGGGCATCACACCCGGCAACGCTCTGCGCCATCGGCTTCTCCAGGTAGAGGTGCTTGCGGCGCGCGAGCACGGCGAGGCCGTTCGCCTCATGAGCGTGGTCGGCGGAGGCCACGAGAACGGCATCCACGTCCGACCTGTCCAACAACTCCTCGCAGCTCTCGAAGAGCGCAGCCCCGGGAAAACGCTCGGCAGCCATCTCACGGGCAGGGGCGAAAGGATCAGCGAAGGCGACAGCGCGGCAATCGCCCACCTGCTCGAAGAGCCGGGCCATCGCCAGCCCCCTGCCACTCGCGCCGATTACAGCGATACGAAGAGACATGATACCAGCCTTCCAACCCTCCCGCGCGGGGAAGGGAAGCCGCGCTCGCCCTGAGCAGGGCCACACACGGGCGCGACGCGATGCATCCGGCAGGGAAGAGCTCGGCACGGCCCACTGCGGCGGGGGCTTCCGCCCTGGCGCGCCGGCCGACCCCGATAGGCGTCGCTACGGATGGGCGGCGGCTTGCACCAGCTCGGGCGCCTGCGCATCCAGGATGAGCACGCCCGGCTCATAGCGCACGCCGCTCAGATTCGTGGCAAGCACGACACCCCGCGTCTCCAGAAGGCGCTCCACGTTCAGCGTCACGCAGTCGTCCTCGATCTGGAGCCACTCGCACTGGTGCTTGTGGAGCTTCTTCAGGATGAACCAGCCGGGCAGCGGGAAGAAGCCGGCCGCCTCGAAGCGCGACAGGTGCAGAACGATGCAGCTGCCCTCCGCGTGGAGTTGGATCGTGGCGTCGAAGGGAACCTCGTGGCCCATGAACTCGGCCTCTCCATCGGCGACCAGACCCTCGGTGCCAATCCGGATCTGCAGCCGCTGAACCTTGTCGCTCCCCTCAAGCAAGCGGCCAATCCAACCATTCAACTCGTCCTCGGTCACGCGCAAGCTCAGGGCGCGGATCTCCATGGGCTACCTTCCCGAACGCTCTCTTTGAACCGGAACGCCGCGCTCCACGGAGCGCCACGCTGCTTCCACTGACTTCGTTACGTGTTGGCCACGCAGCGGGCCATCGGGAACCACCCGGCTGTGGCGCGACCCACAGGATCGCAGAGTGCTCGGTCGCTCCCAGTAACCAGGGTTGTACATCAATGCCCTGGAATCCTGTTTGAGAGGTTGCTTCTGGCTGTCATCCACCATGGGCAGAGGGGCGCGCAGGATGCGGGGGGGACGCGAGGGCCGCCAAGGGATGCGCTGGCGCGCGTCCCATCGCCGCCCTCACGTTCAGTTCTAGCCCGAGCGCCCTATTTGAGGCCCATCTTGTTCAGGTTGCGCAAGCTAATCGCCAGGCTCTCGAAGGGATCTCGCTGAGAGATATCCTGCTCGACGATGTGCCAGCGCACGCCCGCTTCCTTGCACGCGTCGAGGATGGCGGGCCAGTTCAGGTTGCCCTCTCCCACCTCGGCAAAGAGCTGCGTGGTCCCCTTCATCGTCATATCCTTGAAGTGGACGACATGCGCGCGCCCCTTCAGGCTACGGATCCACCAGGCCGGATCGCCACCGCCGTGCTGAATCCAGTAGGTATCGATCTCGCTCGTGAACACCTCCGGGTCGCTCTCCTCGTAGAGGATCTGCAGGCCGGTGCGATCGCCAAACTTCTCCAACTCGAAGCTGTGGTTGTGGTAAACGAAGGTGAGGCCCTGCTCCTTCAAGCGGCGGGCGACCTCGGACGCTTCCTTCGCGAAGCGCACGAAGCCCTCGGCATTGCGATAGGCGCCCGGCAGGCCGCCGATGCCTGGATACTCGCAGTTCCACAGCTTGTGCTCGGCTACCACGGCGTCGAAGTCATCGCGCATCCGCTCGTAGGGGATATGCGTCGAGATGATCGCCAGGCCGTTGTCATCGGCGATCTTCTTCAGCTCCGCCGGTTCGATCGGCCCCATCCCGGAGACCTGCACCGCCTTGTAACCGATATCGCTGATCTTCTTCAGCGAGGTGGCGATGTCGGCCGGCGTCTTGAGGAATTCGCGCACGGTGTAGAGTTGCGCGGCAATCACGGAATCCGTCATCTTCGCATCCTTCCTTTGCCAACCCAGCAGGGGCGGGCTGAGCCAACGTCCCTACACCACACATTCGGCCCCTACCCGCTAACGCCTTCTCCGATTCGGCGTCTCGGAGTTGCACCGATGACTGATTGGTGGTATACTAGGTCGCGCGTGCCATAGCCGCTCGCGCTGGTGTCTGCCGGGCGGTTGGCAGGCGGCAACGCCGCGCTCTAGTCGCAAGCAAGGCACCTCTTGCCGCCTCCCTCACACGGTGCAAACCCTGTTCGAGGTGACCAGCAAAGGAGGACTCCGATGGGCTCCGTCAGGCTTGCCAGCAGAAAGGGCTTTACACTGATTGAGCTGCTTGTCGTGATAGCCATCATCGCGATTCTTGCAGCCATCCTCTTTCCGGTGTTCGCGCGCGCGAGAGAGAACGCGCGGAAATCGACCTGCCAGAGCAACCTGAAGCAGCTGGGCATGGGCATTCTCATGTACGTGCAGGACTATGATGAAAAGGCCCCGCCAAACCACGCCAGCTATAAGATCACCATCAACGGCAACGAGCGCTGGGCCGAGTGGTGGTACCTGGTGCATCCCTACACGAAGAACTTCCAGGTGTTCACCTGCCCCTCTAACAGCGGCGGTCTCTCGGTGCCCAATCCGGAGGGCGGGCCAAACGTGCGCATCACCTACGCCAAGCGCGGCTGCTATGAGGACGTCATCCCCGGCGATGGCAGCAATGCGTTTTGGAGAGGCGATTTCATTCAGATCGAGGAGCCATCCCAGACGATCTGCCTCGGCGACTGGGGGCTCGGCAGCGGCCACCGCCTCTGCCCGCACTACCATGCCGGAAGCACGTACGTTGGCTATCCCCACGTGAACCTCCATATGGATGGATGCAACTACGCGTTCTGGGACGGCCACGTGAAGTGGATGAAGTACGATCAAACGCTCCGCCCGGTGAACCTGTGGAAGATGTCGCAGAAATCGACGGCCGACTCGCTCCCGCCGGTACCAGCCTGGCCATGGCCGCTCTAGGCGACGCGTGCCACTGAATGGGCGCAGCGCGGACCAGTTTCCGGCGCGGAACGCCGAGGAAGGCTTCGCGTTCCGCGCCCCGTGATCGCACCCGGAGGGCGGCCGGCTTGCCATACAACGGGCATTCCGCCGGCCTGCTCGCTTCTCTGGAACTGCCTGGCAGCGCCCGTCGCCGGCGATCCTCGCCCGTGCGCACGGGGAGCCGCACCTCCCTGCCGTGGCCCCTATGGCGAAACCCCGCGGTTTCCTCCGCGTCGCCGATGCCTGTCGCATCCGAAACGCGGGGGCGCGCCAGCCTCCCGCATCCGGGTCGATCCGCTCGCCTCGGAGATACCAACAGGCGCCGCCTGAATTGGTCCTTGACACCGTTGGGTCCCCGCGGTAACATGGAACGGTGCGCCATGATGGCGCGCCTGGGAGAGTGCACCATGGTCTTGAACGAGATTCCCTTTGAGTTGGACCCCGAGGCGCTCCTCCGCCGGCTGCGCATGGATGCCGAGGGGCCATATGCTGCGGAGATGCTGGAGGTGGCGCGCGCCGTCGCCGCCGCCGCGCGTCCGAAGGCGCTCTACGAGGTGGCTTATATCGAGGCGCGCAGCGAAGAGAGGGTCACCATCGATGGGGTGATCTTCACCAGCCGCGTCCTGCGAGCGAATCTGAGCGCGGTCGACCGCGTTTTCCCCTATATCGCCACGTGCGGCACCGAGATGGACGCGGTGCCCATCCCCGGACAGGATTACATGGCGGAGTATTGCCGCGACGCGGTGAAGGAGATGGCACTCGCCGCCGCACGCAACTATCTGGTGAAGCACGTGCGCGACCGCTTTGGGCTGAAGCGTGTTGCCTCGATGAACCCGGGATCAGGCGATCTCCAGATCTGGCCGATCCAACAGCAGAAGGAGCTGTTTGCCCTCCTGGGCGATGTCGAGGGCCAGATCGGCGTGCGCCTCACCCCCTCCTGCCTGATGCATCCCAACAAGACCATCTCCGGCCTCTTCTACCCGACCGAGGTCGATTTCGTCACCTGCCGCCTCTGCCATCGCGAGGCGTGCCAGAACCGCCGCGCCGCCTTCGACCAGCGGCTCTGGGATGAAAAGGTGCGGGCGACGGAGGGCCGGTGCGCCAGCGCGCCCGGCGAGGCGTGATCTCCCGAGCGGCAGCAGGCTGCTACCGCCAGGCAAGCAGCGTGGAAGAGGCCGCGCCACAGCGGGGGCAATCGCGCGGCCTCGCGGGTTCTATGGTAGGGGAAGCGGCGTGCTCTCCGCGGGCGAGCTGGTCGCCGTCGCCGTCCAGTTGAACTGGCCATACTTCAGCGAATTGATCTTCTGCCACTTCACATGGCCATCCACGTAGGCCACGTTGAGGCCGTCCATGTGGCGGGCACTCAGGCGCCCGGCGTTTTCCGAAGCCGGCGACTCCTTCAGGCGGTTATTGCCATCGATCCAGCAGTTGATGGCGTCGCACCCCATCACGACATCAGACGCGCTGCGCGCGGCCAGCACCGCGGCCTCCGCCTGTCCGTTGAGTCCAATCTTGTTGTACCCATAGCAATCGTGGTAGTCCACCGAGCTCCCGCTGGGGCACTTGAACGCTTGCTCGTTCTTCACATAGGGGTAGATGAAGTCGATCCAGTCCAGGTAGTACCCCGCCGCGTGAACCCCGTTCGGGTGGAAGGTCGCCGTCGGCCCCTGGTAGCAGTAGAAGTAGGGAAAGCGCTCGTCGTAGTCCTGGACGTACATGATCGTGGCTTGAGCGAGCTGCTTCAGGTTCGACTGACAGGTGGACTTGCGCGCGTTCTCGCGGGCACGCGCGAAGACGGGGAAGAGAATAGCCGCCAGAATGGCGATAATCGCTATCACCACCAACAGCTCAATCAGCGTGAACCCACGTTTTGGTCGAAGCATCTCCTTCTCCTTCATCCTGGCGGAGTGCCTC
>DUUU01000449.1 GCA_012841485.1 Armatimonadota bacterium | reverse complement strand
CGGTTTCGCGTGGGAAGTTGGCGTAATCCTTCAGGTCAAAGAGAAGCGGGTGGTCCGGATCCAGCCCCGCTGCCTGCAGAAGCGCGTAGTCTTGAAGGCTTTCGGCGAAGACCTCCCACCGCAGGGAGTCGACCGGACCCTCCTTCCCGGGGTAGACCATAAAGGGGTCTCCATGCGCCCAACCGGGCCAGGCCAGGCCATCGGTCACGGTGTAGGGGTCGATCAGCTCCTGCGTCTGGCTCTTATACCAGTAGTTGTAGCCCCAGTGCAGGAAGCCGCGCGCGCGCAAGCGGTAGAGAAGCCAGCCCGTCATGCGCACCTTCGTCAGGGGTGTATCGAGCAAGCGGTTCAGGTAGCGGCCGCGCGGGCCACAGCAGAAGTAGGCCCACGCCGGGAAGCCCTCGGCGACAAACTCGGGCGCCCGCGAGATAGAGGGGATGGGCGTATCGGTGAGGCCGACGCGCGCGAAGCTGATCTCGCTCAACGCGTCCATCACGCGCATCCAGGGAGCCAACTCGCGTATGAGCTCGCGTGCCGCGCGGTAGTTCGCCAGGTGCTCTTCCCCATGTGGCTCGTCGGAGAGGTGGAAGAAGCTGCTCTCCATCAGCCCCTCCACCGTCAGAAAACGCTCGAACTCGGGGAGGAACTGCCCCAGGAAGGCACGATAGGTCTGCGAAGTGGCCCCTGTCTCCGGATCCCAGAGAAGCCTCCGCTCGCGCCCCTGGCCCTCATAGACGCGGATCGCATGCTGCACGCCCCACTGCGTGAAGAGGTGGGTCCATTCGAAGCGTTTCAGCCCCTGCGCCTTCGCGGCGGCGATCCAGCGGCGCACATCGCGCCAGTCGAAGAGGTAGCGCTCGCCCTCGCGGCGCACATCGAGGAGCTGCGTCGGGCGCTTCACCCCATCCAGAGGGGGCGTGAAGACCGGCACATAGATCGTGTCCTGGCCATGCGCTACCACGTCGGCGAGGTACGCGTCGAGGATCCGCCAGAGGCCTTCCTCCCACGGCTCCACCTTGTAGTAATCCATCAGCGCGTCGGCGTAGAACCAGTGCGTCACCGGAAAATCGCGTCGCGCCGGAAGCAACGCCGGGTGGACAGTGAGCATCGCCGTGAGCGTGGTGGGCGACTCACCCTCCGGCGTGAGGGTCACGCGCACCTCATGCGTTCCTGGAGGGGCGTCCGCGCCCACCAGGAGGGTGATCCAGAAGGCGTTCGACTCATAGGGGCCGGCGTGAAGCGAGGTTTCCGGGAAGAGCGGGTCGGGCACATAGCCGGGGAGGTGCCCGACGCCGTCCGTCTCCTCCGGAGGCACCTGAGTGGAAAGATGGGGCATCGGCACAAAGCCGACGCGGCGCACCAGAGGCTGCACGCCATCGGGTGCCTCAACCGCCGCCGTCACTCTGCGCTCCTGGGCTTCGCGCCGGAACGCGACCTGGAACGAGACGCGCTCGCCGCGCGCCGCCTCCAACGCCAGGGAAGAGCAGGCTTCCGCCTCGGATCGGGGATAGATGCGCTTCAGGGAAGAAGAGAGCCAGGATTGCATCGTCTGAGTGTCTCCAATATCGGTCGTGGGAAATGAGGCGAGCGACGCGGGCAGCGCGTGGGGCGCTCTCGCGACCCACCTCTCCGGCGCCCACCGCGCTATCTCGCGCAGCCGCGCAACGGCAGCAAGCAACCATAAAGATGCTTCGCGCCAGCGCCAGGCGATCCCTGCCACCGGCGCGCCGCGCGCTGGGCGCTGAGGACTCCCAGACGTGCCAGGGCGCCAGGCAGCGCGGCGCGTCTCCGCGCTACCCGGCAGGTAGGAGCGCGCTCGCCAGATAGGCGAAGCGGACCGAGAGTCATACGGAGCCATTCGAATGGCGTGGGGTGGCGGCGTCTCTTCTCAGACCTCGCAGAGGGCTTCGTGAACAGCGGCGTGGATCTGATCCTCGGTTTCGGCGACAAACGGCCCGGTGCGCTTGTGATATTGCTGGGCGAACCACACCTCGTAGCCGCCCTCCGGGATCTGCCGGCGCACCGGCACATAGCCGACGATGCCGTTCGTGTAGCCTGCCACCAGCACATTCTCAAAGCGCGGGCGCAGCTCCCGCTTCAGGCGCAGGCCGTGCTCCGCCGTGATCTCGCCCGCGAGCGCCACCATCGCCAGCGAGCGCCCGAAACGGATCGTTTCAATCTCGAAGGGCACCAGGGGCAGCACCGGATCGCCTGCCTCCTCGCGGTCGAGGAGGTGGCGCGCCCACTCGCGGACGTAGTCGCGCCCATCCGAGAGGCTACGCTGCACCAGTTCGAGGTCCATCGGCTCGGTGCGCAGCTCCAGGAGGCGCTGAGTGAGGGCAATCGGCCCATCCACAGTGCGCATCTCGCCCTGCTCAGGAACGCGGGCAACGGCAGTGCCCAACTGGTCGCCAAGAGCGCGGACTTCCTCCACCTCAAGCGGGCGGAAGCCACCCGTCCGGGGGTCGATGGCATACGGCTTCTGGTCCGCGCCACATCCCTGGATGAAGGCGGTGGTAACGCCCGGGAAGCGCCGGGCCAGGTAGTCGCGGGCGAAGCCAGGGTAGTCGGGGCCGATGAGGAGTCCGGCGCGACTGGTAGGATGGCAGGCGTAGCTGAAGATCAGGCCGCGCAGCTCGCCCGCGGGCGTCTCGACGGCGAGGACGGGAACCTCGTGGTCATGGGGCGCATCGAGGGTGGGCTTCCACTCCACGCCGCCCTTCCCATCCGGCTTCCGGCGCGAGGCGGCGAAGCTGCAAGCGCCCGCGCCGAAGCGAAGTCGTGCCTCGGCCCGGCTCTCCCACGCTTGCGTGGCGCACTCCACCATTACAGTGATGGCACGCTCCAGGTAGTCGCGGTCGAGAGGGCCAAAGCGGAGCTCATCCTTCTCCCGGATGCAGGGGCCGCAGTGGGTGTGGCTACCGCAAAGCACAAACCGCTCCTCCGCTAGGCCAATCGCCTCGCGCAGGCGAGCGCGCATCATCGGCGCCCGGTCGTAGAACCCGAGCCAGTCCGCGCAGAGGAGGAGGAAAGGCGTCCCGCCGTCGTCGATGGCGACGGCGGTCGCTTCCAGCGGGCGGTAGATCCCCGTCGAGGGCTCGGTGCGTGCCGCGAAACCCGAGAGCTTGATCCCCACGGGCGGGGTAATATCCGTTGTGGCCAGACCGACGCGATAGGTATCAGGAGCCATCTGTTCCCTCCGTTCCAGCACTGCCTTCAATTCCTCGCCCATCCACCTGATCTCCTTCACGGTGGTGAAGCACGCGCAACTCAGACTCGCGTGCCCGACCCATCCGTGTCCGCCCTCTTCATCCGTGGCATGGACGCGGCCGTCAGCCGGTAATGCCCTCGCGCGGGTGCTCTGGGCGAGAGGTGAGTGCGATCCCGCCGAAAACCAGAACTAGGCCGGCCATGAAGCACAGCCCGATCTGCTCGTCCAACAGGAGCCATGCCAGCACGGCGGTGGCGATGGGGGCGAGGTATTGCGTGGGCGCCAGCGCCGCCGCATCGACCAGCGCGAGCGCGCGATACCACAGGGCAAACGCGACCGCGGTGGGGATCACTCCGAGGTACAGCACATAGAGGGTAGCCGGCCACGAGAGAGAGCGCGGCCACGCGGCAGCGCCCAGGAACGGCAGAAGCAAGAGCGCGCCCCAGAGCATGGCTGCTGTCGTGGTAAGAAGCCCGCCGTAGCGCTGCACCACGCCCTTCCCAAGGAGCGTGTAGGCCGCCCAGGTGAGGGCCGCGCCCGCCGCCAGGAGAATGCCGGGCAGGTCGCGGCTTCCGGCAAAGGAGGGCCCCTCCGCCTCGCACCCTACCGCGACCAGCGCGATCCCGGCCAGACCCAGCAACACCCCGCTCAGGCGGCGGCTTGTGAGGCGCTCACCGATCAACGGGGAGAGCAACACGACGAAGATCGGGTTGGAGTTCATGACCAGGCTGACGTTCACCGCGGCCGTCAGTTCGGTCGCGACAGCGCCCAAAAAGCCCATCAGCGCGATCCCCGTGAGCCCCAGCCAGAAGAAGGGAAGCGGGTCACGGAAGAAGACCGCCAGTTCGCGCCCCCGCCCCCGGGCCATGAGAGCACCCGCGAGCGCCAGCCCGCCGATGGAGAAACGCGCGAAGGTCGTCCCGAGGGGATCCAGGTCAGACGCGCGGTAGATGAGGCGGATTGCCACGTAGGTGCTGCCCCAGAAGAGTGAAGCCCCCACGCCAAGCAGAATCCCCCTGGTATGGTCGGTCACACGGCCCCCTTCGCCGTCCGGCACGCGGGGAGACGGGCGCGCGCCCCGTCGCCCCACACGTGGAGTGGAGTGCCTCCCGCTCGCTACTTCATAATCAGCTTCCGGCGCAGCGCCTCGTCGGGGCGCGAGTAGATCCGCGCCACATTCTCGGGGCTCATGAAGCGGGGCCCGCCGAACGCCATGGTGCCGGCGAGAACGCGGCACGCCTTCACGCACATGGCGGTGATGCTCTCCACCTCCCCAGGGGTAGCGCCGAGGGCGATCAGCCCGTGGTTGCGAAGGAGAATCACCTTCGGCAGAACGCCATGCCGCGAGTGGTACTCCTCGACTCCCTCGCGGATCGCTCGTGCCAGCGGGAGGCCCGGATCGGTGTAGGGCACCAGCAGCGGCGCCACGCCACAAATGACAATCTGGTCCGGGAAGAGGCTCCCCGCGAAAAGCTCCTCGGCATCCCGCGAGCACATCAGCGCGTTCACCACCGTCGGATGGGTGTGCCCAACAAAGCGCACGCCCTCCAGACCCAGAAGCAGCGCGTGGAAGGTGGCCTCGATGGAGGGCGGCGCCGCCTCAGGGTCGACGGCGGCGGCACGCAGGCCCGCCTTGATCTCCTCATCGGTCGCCGTCTCCCTCTGCAACAGCTCCATGACCGCCGGGCGGCGCACGGCGACAAACGCCTCGGGGCCGCATCCGACCAGGCTGCGCCCACTCGCCTTGATCAGGAAGACCTCATCATCAACCGCCGCCGAGGTGTTCCCCTCTCCCAAGATCACCAGGTCCCGCTCCGGCTCGCCCAGGCGAGCGGACATCGCCACCAACTGCTCCAAGACGCTTCGATATGCTTCGTTCACCGTTG
>DUUU01000448.1 GCA_012841485.1 Armatimonadota bacterium | reverse complement strand
CGACGCGCACCTCGGACGCGCCCGCGTGCCGGCAGACTGCCGCGATCCGGCCGATATCGGCATCCACTTCCGAGGGCGCGCCATCTTGTTCGATGAGGAGCACCGCCTCCACGTTGGTGGGAAGGCCGGCATGCGCGTACTCCTCCACGACGCGGGCGGTTCCCTGATCGAGGAACTCCAGCGTCGCGGGCACGATCCGCGCCGCGGTCGTCTCACTGACGGCGCGCGCGGCATCCTCGAGGTGGGGGAAGAGGGCAAGGAGCGTGCGTTTCGCCTCGGGCTTTGGGATGAGCTTGAGCAGGATCTCCGTGATCACCGCGAGCGTTCCTTCCGAGCCGACGAGGAGCCGGGTCAGGTCATAGCCCGCGACATCCTTCACCACTTTGCCGCCGGTGCGGATCACCTGGCCCGAGGGGAGGACGGCCTCCAATCCGAGGACGTAATCGCGGGTGACCCCATACTTGAGGCCGCGCAGGCCGCCGGCGCACATCGCCACGTTGCCCCCGAGCGTGGAGACCATGTTGCTCCCCGGATCCGGGGGATAGAAGAGGCCGAGCGCTTCCGCCTGAGCCTGGAAGGGCGCCGTGATCGCCCCGGGCTGCACCCGGGCGGTGAGGTTGTCGGTGTCGATCTCCAGGACCCGGTTCATCCGGGTGAGCACCAGGATCAGGCCGCCTTCAACCGGCACCGTTCCGGCCGCCAGATTGGTGCCGGATCCGCGAGGGACGACCTTGAGGCCCTCGCGCGTGGCGAGCTCGAGGATCGCCTGAACCTCCGCCGTGCTTGCGGGGAAAAGAACGCCATCCGGGAGCACCTGATGCAGCGGCGTGGCGTCGTAGGAGTAGGCCATCCGATCCTCGGGGCTGTCCAGGTACCACTCTGCCCCGACGATGCTGGCAAGCGCGCGGCGAATCCTCTCTGGGTACATGCGGTCCTCTCATGCAAAACCGGGCGTGCGCGGGCACCGGCAGGCGCCCGCGCATTGCGTGGTGCGACCAACCAATTGATCGTAACACACCCGGTAGGGCATGTCAACGTCGGGTGCCCGCTCGACGCCACCGACCTTCCGGTCCCGAAGGGGGCGCATTGCCTGGCTCTTCTATCGTTCCGATTCCAGCCGTAGGAGGAGCGGGCGTTCGCGTCGAAGGATCACACAGTCGAGTAGGCGTTGATAAGGCGCGCGCCGAGAGAGCGGCGTGCTCGCAGGTCGCGACAGGCGTAGGAAGCGCGGACCTCTTCACCTGGCTGACGGATGGCGGGTGGCGCGGGAACAGCGATGGCGAAACGCAAGCAGAGGATCCTTGTCGTTGATGACGAGGTGGGGAATCAAGAAGTGCTCCAGGAGCTGCTGGAGATCCTGGGCTATGAAACGATTGCCGTGGGAGACGGTGTCGAGGCATTGGAGGCCGTGGCGGAGCGGCGCCCGGATCTGATCATCCTCGACGTGATGATGCCGCGGATGGATGGCTTCGAGGTGTGCCGGCGGCTCAAATCCGCCCCGGAGACCGCGTTCATCCCCATCATCATCATCACGGCGCTGGGCGACCTCTCTCACCGGATCGAGGGGATCAAGGCCGGTGCCGACGACTTCCTCACAAAGCCCTTCAGCCAGGCGGAGCTCTCCGCGCGCGCGAACGCGCTGCTGAGATCCAAGCGGTTGCATGATGACCTGGAGAATGCCTATCGAACCATGGAGCGGCTGGCGCGCTACACCGAGGGCATCCTGAACGCGTTCGATCCCCTCCGCTTTGATAAGGACGTGATGGAGGAGTCGCTCGTCGGGCAGTTGCTGGAAAGCACCTACGCGACCGGCCGATCTCCGCAGGCGGTCTTCGTAGGCAGCATCGACGGTTCCGATCTCCCGTTCGGCAACCTCTACATCGCCGAGGGGACGCGCGTGCATAGGAGCGAGCGCATGATCGCCCTGGAGATGCCGTGCCGGGTCACCCGCGGCAGCGCGGAGACGATGACGTTCTCGAACCATCAGGATGGAAAGGACCTCGCGTCGTACCAGGAGGGGTTCTCTCCCGATCTGCGACAGGCCCTCGGGATGATCCGAAACTGCGCCGCCGTCTTGATCGGCCGCACCTACCTGGCGGCCTTCAACTTTGAAGAGACCGTTTCATTCTTCGAGGCGGTGGCCTTGAAGGGGTTCGGCGTCCACGTGGGTTTCCTGGAGACGATTGCCGAGCAGATCCAGGAGACGGAGCGCGGCTTCCTCTACACGATCGGGGCGCTGGCGCGCGCCGCGGAGGCCAACGACGAGGATACCGGCGACCACATCTTGCGCGTGAATGAGTATTCCCGCGTGTTGGCAGAGACGTTGGGGCTGCCCCAGAGTGATATCGAAGCGATTCACTACTCGGCCCAGATGCACGACGTGGGCAAGATCCATGTCCACCCCGATGTTCTGCGCAAGCGCGGTCGCTTCACGCCCGAGGAGCTCCAGCTGATGCGCCGTCATACGATTGCCGGCGCCAGAATCCTGGGCGACGCTCCGCGTCTGAGGGTGGCGGCATCCATCGCGCTGTGCCACCACGAGCACTGGGATGGCACCGGCTATCCGCGCGGCCTCAAGGGCGAGGAGATCCCTGTTGCCGCGCGCATCGTCACTGTGGCCGATGTCTACGATGCCCTTCGCATGGCACGCAGCTATAAGCCCGCTCACTCGCACGAGGACGCGTGTCGGATCATCCTCAAGGGCGATGGCTGGACCGTCCCCGAGCATTTCGACCCCGCGGTTCTTGCAGCGTTCGAGAAGACACAGGCACAGTTCGAAGAGATTTACCGCCAAATGGCCGGCAATGGAAGCAGCGCGCGGAAAGAGACCTGGCTCCTCCACGGAGCCCCTGTTCTTCCTTAGCCATCCTTGCTCGCGCCTCCAGAAAACCCTATCCGAGGCATCCCGATCCACCAGGATCGGGCGCGCAGCATGCCCTCCCGCTCCTCACAGTGGTGCCTCCTTGACGTGCCTGTGCCTGGCTGCTATAATGACGCGGTGTTACGGTTTGAGAAAATCGTGTTACGCCGGACTCGGATAGGACAGGAGGCAGGAGAATGAGACAGGATCGCATCTGGCTCGGAGCCATCTCGCTGTTCTTGGGGCTTGCCGTGGCGGTGGTGCCGGCGGCGAGCGAGGAGCCAGCGGTAGAGGATGAAGAAGAGGTTGTGGTCACGGCGCAACGCCGGAAAGAGACGCGAACGGAGGTGCCGGCGAGCCTGAGCGTGATCACGCGGCGAGAGATCGAGCGTTCAAACGCTCAGAACCTGGTCGACTTGCTGGTTCGCGAGCCGGGCGTCTTCGTGAGCCGCCAGGGCGGGCTGGGCTACGGGGGCAGCATTCAGGTGCGCGGTTTGGGCGGCAGCCCGCCGGTCAGCAGCCTGGTGTTGATCGATGGGCACCCCGATTTTATGGGGATCATGGGGCACTCGATGCCAAGCGCCTACCTGGTGGATCACGTGGAGCGGGTGGAGATCCTGCGCGGGCCGGCCTCGACGCTGTATGGCACCAACGCCGCCGGGGGGCTGATCCATATCGTGACGCGCCGGCCGGACGAGGAGGGGGCCTCGGCGCAGGTGTGGGCAGAGACGGGCTCGTTTGGCACGCGCAACGTGCAGGGGCGCGTGGGGACCGCGATGGGCCGGTTCTCGGCCGCGTTCATGGCGGGGCATCGCGAGACGGACGGACACCTGCCCAACGGCTATGGCCGCTATCAGGCCTCGAACTACGCGCTGAACGCCTGGCAACAGTGGGCGCCCGGCGTCTCGACGCGCTTCACCGGTTCGGTAGTCCGCTACGACACCATCGACCAGCGCGCGCTGGCGACCGCCTACTGGGCCGGCACCCCCATCCCGCGCCTGCGCCAGGAGTTCAATCGCCGCGATTTCGGGGTCACGACCGACTGGACCGGCGAGCGGCGTGATTCCACGCTCTCGCTCCACTACAACCCCAGCGAGCACCGATTTGAGGACGGGTTTCACTCGACCGATTTCGTCGGCGGGCTCTCCTGGATTCAGCGCTTTCACGGTTCGGAGACGATCCGGGGGGCATGGGGCCTGGACCTGCAGCGATACGGGGGCGAGGTGAAAAGCCCGGCTCCCAGCGCCGGCCACTTCGCCCGCAGCGAGGGCGGCGTCTACGCGACCGTGGAGCGCTGTCTGGAGAGGGGCGAACGCGTATCGGCTGGCCTGCGCGTGCAGAGCATCGAGGGCTTCCGGACGCAGTGGCTTCCGAGTGTCGGTGCCGTCTGGCCCCTGGGAGAGGGAGCCGCGCGCGCCTCGCTCCGATCCGGCTTTCGCACCCCCTCCTTCCGAGAGCTCTTCCTCTTCGGCACGAACAATCCCCGGTTGCAGCCGGAGCGGACCTGGCAGGCCGAGGTGGGTTATCACCAGGCCACGGAGCGCGGCGAGGTGGATCTGGCGCTCTTCCACACGCGCGCCTCGCAACTCATCCAACTTGGGGCTCGTCCTGCCGATCTGCCGGGGAAGACGCCGGTCGCGTTCGTAAACCTTCCTGTTGCGCGCCTCTACGGTGCGGAGCTTGGCCTGCGCCGCCAGCTTACGCCGTCGCTGAGTGGCTACTTCAACTACTCGCTCCTCGATCCCGGCGAGGCCTGCGCCTACAACGCGGAGCACAAGGTGAATCTGGGCGCCGACTACTCCTGGGGCCGGCTCCGCCTGGCGACCGACATCCAGTGGCTGGATCGGATCTGGGGCGTGGATGCGCAGCGCCAAACGGTGCGCCTGCCTGGGTTCTGGCTGGTTGGCCTGAAAGCCACCTACGCCATCAACCGCGACTACGAGGCGTGGCTGGGGGTGGATAACCTCTTCGACAAGGCATACACCCTGGATCCCTCGTTCCCGTACGCGATGCCGGGAAGGGCCCTCT
>DUUU01000447.1 GCA_012841485.1 Armatimonadota bacterium | reverse complement strand
GGAGAGCGATGGCACAGAGCCCGGCCCGTACCGTCGGGAGAAGGCGCCACTTTGCTGCGTGTTTCGGCATCAGTCTGTCCTATCTGACCAGGGCGATGGGGCGGACGGCGCGAACGCTTTGCCCCTCTTCGGTTGTCGCAGTGAGTTGCAGCAGGTAGAGGCCGGATCCCAGCGCGACGCCCGTGTTGCTGCGCCCGTCCCACAATACGTGGTTGGTGCCGGCGCTCAAGGCGCGGCCACGGACGACGTCGCGCACGACGCGGCCGGCCGGGCTCAGGATCTGGGCATCGAGCAGGGCATCGGAGGTGAGCGAGAAGCGCACGTCCAGGGCGCCCGTGGCCCGGGTGGGCGTTACGGTGATGTTGTTGATCGCCAGGATCCCGGCCGCGCCACGGGTCGCTTCCACGCGCAGGCGGCGCCGGCCCGTTTCGCCAGAGTTGATGACGAAGCCGCCGGTGGTCCGCAGGTAGCGGCGCTTGCCCCCATCGAGATCGACGAGGGTGATGCGCACGTCGCGTGGTAGCGAGGCGAGATCCGGCCAGGAGAGCTGGACCTCCTCGTTGCGCAGGCTCGTCTCCAGCACGATGTCCCACGTATAGCGCGCGGCGCCATCCGCGCGAATATCGATGGCGTAGTCGCCGGCCGCCCGGCCCCAATCCGAGTGGGGTACGCTCAAGCGCACGTAGTCGCCCATCTCGGGCGGGCGCAAGGCATCATGGAGCGGGTCGAAGGCGTTCGTGGCGCTCCGGGAGGCTCCCAGGGTCAGAGTGGCCGCTTGACCGCGCACACGGGCTGCCAGGCGCAACCGCCACCCGTCTTCCTGGCGAGATCGCGTGCTTGCAGGGGAGGATAGCTCCTGTCGAGAGGGCGTGCTCGCCCGGCGTACCCGGCTGCGCACGTCGCCAATCACCGGATCGCCCGGCAGCAGGGCTCCTGGCGGGTTCTGGCCCGGAGAGGCCACCGCCGGGACCTTCAGCAGGAGATCCGACTCCGCATAGATCCAATAGCCGCGCCAGGGCTCCAGTTGAGTGGCCGCGGTGTATCCTTGTTGCTGCGTGTACTGCCAGAAGGTGCCGCTGAGTTTCCCCTGCTGAACGGCGGCCTGCAGCGTGATCACCTGCTCGGGATCCGAGGGCGACAGCGCCACGCTGAGCGATTGGATCGCCACCGGTTGCGTGAAGGGATGGCCGATCTGGTTCCAGCCGGCACGCAGCGGGATCAGGTACGACTGGTCATGGGGCAGGGGGTTCCCCTCAAAGTTGATCGTCGTCTCCTGATCGAGGATCAGCCAGTAGCCGATGCCAGGGGCCAGCCCCGGCGTTCCCGGGTAGAGGCGGTAGCGATAGCCCGGGTCCCCCGTGGAGAGCGTCGGATCCCAGTGGGCGAGGCGGAGGCGTTGGGCAGGCACGCCCAGTGCCTCCGCATCCGATACCTTCGGGTACGCGGGAACGGAGATCATATGCGCGCCAGCCGGCAGCGTCAGCGTGTAGGTCGCGCCCGCTGGGCGTGGGCCCTGAACAACGGCCGCATAGGAGTCATAGCCCGTGTTCACCTGCCGGGTCACCGTCTGTCCGGCGGAATCGGTGACGCGGATCGTCGTCTTGTGCCACCCGTTCAGACCTGCGTTCATACCAAAGGCGGCCTGCGAGAGGGGCACCTGCTGCTCCACGCCAGTGCCGACAATGACGCCTACCTCGCCGGCCTCGGAATCCAAGGTGACGCCATAGAGGTCATTGGGCGCGGTTTCGAGGCCACGCACCAGGTAGGGCCAGTAGACCATGCGTGTCAGGCCGTTGATCGATGCCTGAATGTTGATCTTCTGCGGGCCCCCCACGTTGTAGACGCCCGGGCTCAGCGCGCCCACCCCGATGCTATCGCCGCTGCTGGGGATCACCGCCTCATTGCCCTCTTCCGCATAGTAGTCGTAGAGGAAATCCCAGCTATAGTAGGTGAAGCGGGCGGTGCCGCCCTGGGGCACCTCGTTCCCCGCGGCGTCGCGCGTGAAGTGGTAGAGGAGAAGCACGTTGTAGGCGCTGGACTCGTCGTTGTTGAACTCCGGCAGCGCGTACACCCAGAAATGGCGCCCAGCCGCCGTGGACGTATCCAGGATGTGCTGGCGGCGGTACCACTGGAAGAAATCCTGGCCCTCGACGGTTGGCACGATCCTGGACGCAATCGCCTTCAGGGTCGGGGTGTGCCCCGCCAGTTCGGGCGTATATTGCTGGTAGTAGGCCGCGTTGAACTCGCGGAAGAAGGCGTTATTCTCGACGTACACCTTGGCCCACGCAGCGCCCGCCATGGCCGAGCGGAACACGAACATCGAGTAGGGGAAAACCGCCGCGTAGTCGTTTTGGATGATTGTGTCGTAGTTGGCGGGCCAGAAGCGCGCGTTTCCGATGCCCGGCTGGTTCAACAGCTCGTACAGCTGCATCAGATAGAACGTCTTGAACGACTCGCCCAGGTCGTAGTCCGGCCGGATATGCTTGAAGATGACATAGGTGGCCGCCCAGGAGAAGCCTTCCTCCCACGCATCGTATGCAAAGAGCGCGTCATCGTGGAAGGCGTAGAGGATCAGGTGCGTGAGGCTGTACTGGTCGTCCACCAGATTGCCGGTTGGGTTGAAGCGAATTTCGTTGGTGGAGGCGTTGTAGATGCCGTTGCGCAGGTGCATCGCGGAGTCGCGAAGCATGTCGTCGCGCACGATGCGGACCGTGATCGTGGCCGAGGGGTTGCCGTAGATCTGCTTGGCAATGGGATACATCAGGTCCACGAACGCGCGAAGTGTCTCGGCATCCTGCGCGCTCCAGCCCTCGTAGACGAAGGTGATCTCGCCGCCGCCCAGGCGGCTGCGCGTCTGACGCACGCGGTCGAGCTCTGGCAGGCGGAGGCGGCCGTTCTCGCGCAGGATTACCGGCCGGTGAAAGCTAAGCCGGGTGCCCGGCCGGATTAGCTTCCAGCGCGTGAGGAAGCGGTGGATGGCCGCTCCCGTCGCCGCGTTCGGCTTGCCGCGCTGCCAGGCCGCGGTCACGGCCTGATCGATGGCCTGACGTGATGCGCCCGCGGGCACATCGACGATGACGGGCCCCAACACCCCATCGGCAACCGATGAGAAGGGCACGTTGGAACGGTTGCCGGCGCCGGCCCGCTGGGCATCTGCCGGAGGGCACGCGATGGAGGCGGCGACCGCCAGGGAGAGCCAGATGAAGCTCTTTCGGACCAAGATAGACCTCCCGCTATGGAATCGTGAACGGCGCAATGCGGCTGATCGACCACCCCGTGATCGTCTCCGGATCGCCGCTGTTCCGGGCCAGGACGACCCAGTAGTAGGTGTGCCCTGGTTGCAGCATCGGACCCGTATAGTCGACCGACGTCCCTGAGGCGGCGAGTGATCCGGCTTCCCAGAGGGGATCGACGAAGCGGTCTGGATAGTTGGCGAAAACCTGAACGTCATAGGCGAACGCGCCCGGCAGCGGGTCCCACTCGAAGCGCGGCGCGGCCGAGGCGGCCTGGCCAATCGGACTGCGCGCCTGAATCTGGCCGAGTGGGCTCGCCTG
>DUUU01000446.1 GCA_012841485.1 Armatimonadota bacterium | reverse complement strand
CCCGCCACAGCAGGCCGAGGATCGCTTGGCGCGAGAGCTCCGCCAGGCCGCGATACTCCGCCTCCGCGACGGCGTCGCCCACCACGCCGGCCAGCCGCGCCGCGCGATCCAGCATCGCCCACGAGACGACACTCGCCACCACCGGCGACCCCTTCCAACCCGGCGCCAGGTTCCAGTAGTCGTGTGCCTCGCGGAAGAGGCCGTCGCCATCGGGGTCATTCTGCCGGCACTGCCACGCGACCGCCTGGCGCACCTGGGGCCACAGCTCACGCACGAACTGCCGGTCGCCCGTCCAGGCATACTGTTCCCACACCTGGATCACCCAGTAGGGCGTGTTGTTCCCGACGCGCCAGGGCTCCAGCGAGGGCGTGATCCACGGGATGAAGCCATCCTCCTCCTGGAACGCGGCATAGAGGCGGAGGCACTCTTCAAGCGCCTGGTGATCCCCGGCCCATGCCTTCCCCTGCCACCCGGTGGAAAGAGAGGTGTACTCCGGCGCGCCGAGCGCGCTATCGGCGAGCCCCGGGCCCTGGCGATGGTACTCGCTGGCGCCCCGCGCCCAGTTCACGAGCGCGTTCAGATGGGCATCCGGCGTTTTCACCTGGAACTCCGTCCGGCGGGAATCCCAGAGCTCGCGGATCCGGCGCAGCTCGGCCTCGGGAGCCAAGAGAGCAGCGCGCAGGCGCAGTTCCGGCTTCAGCGCGCGCCCGATGTAGCAGTCGAACCAGCGCCGCTTGAGGATATCGCGCGCCCACTTCCAGCCAGCGGCCGCCGGTGTATCGAGCCGGGCCATCATCTTCGCCGCCAGGGCCTCGTCATACTCGGTCACGCCCCATGTCGCCACGATGTGATAGACGCGCCGCGCCTGCTCCGCGGCAAACTCCACCTGCTCGCCGTAAGCGGCTTGCCGCTTCTGGCCCTCTCCCTCACCATCCCAGCCGGCAAAGACCAGTCCATTCGGCAAGTTGGCCTCGGTAATCCGAGCCGTGGCGCCCTCCAGGGTAACCTGGTTGCGGTTTGCCTCCGTGTCGGCCCACCAGATGCCGCCGTATTGCCAGGCGAGGGGCATTTCGCGGTCGAACTCGACGCGGCAGAACAGGCCGTTCGTCTCCAGGAGGGGGGCCACCGTGACCGTCGCGGTCCAGCCCGCGTCCGGGTGCGTGACGCGATACTCGGTGTAGCCAGGCCAGAAGGTGGTAACGGTTCCCGGCAGCGTATCGAGCCACCGGACCTCCTCCCCCGCGCCAGGCACGCCCAGGCGCAGGGTGCCCAGGCAGGGCTTCGCGGCTCCCTGCCCCGCATCCGAACGCGGCCAGAGCGGGAAGAGGCCCTCTCCCGGCGCGTCGCCGGGCTTCCCGGCCACCGTCTCCATCCGGAAGAGCGGCACGTCGCCGGTGTAGACGCGGTTCAGGCCGTGAACGATAGGCCGGTTGAACCGCCGGGTGCCCCCCACCACGCGGAAGCCGCCCTCTTCCACCGGCTCGTAGACCGGAACGGGAGCGCCCTCTTTCTGCTCGGGTATCTGGTAGGGGGAGCGGCCCAGAAGCACGCTCCGGTCGGTATCGGGCGTCACCAGCGGCTTGAGCGGCGCCGGCACCAGCGTCACGGTGGGCCGGACGACGCGCAACCCGCGTGTCATCTCTTGGTCGCGGCGTTCAAACGCTTTCAGCTGCTCGCGCTGCGCCGCGATGTGGCCCGATACCGGCTTCTCACGCGTGACCAGCGTGAGCCCCAGCGCCTGCGCGCTGAGGACCTCCGCGCGAACGGGGGTCTCGCGCACCGTGAACCGGCCAGAGCGGAAGCCGCCGCCGATACGGTCGTCGGTGAGGAGGGCCGCGTAGCGCGCGCCATTCGCGGGCGCGGTCAGCATGACCGGCTTCTCGGCCACAAGAAACGGCACGCCAAAGAGGCGCTCGTAGCGGTGCGCGCCCGGCGGCGTCACGAGGCGCGCGTGGTTGGTGCTCCGCGCCGCCAGGTAGCGCAACACGTTGCCAAAGAGGCGCTCCAGGTGCGGGTCGGTAGCCGCCGCGAAATCGGGCACGGCCCCTCCGACGAAGGTCACGCGGCCCGCGCCGGCGGTGTGCTCCACGATCAGGCCCTCGCCGCTCCCCGGCATCGCATCCGCCAGGAGCTCGCCCGCTGGCCCGGATGGCGCGTCGAAACTGGCCACGGCGCTCCCGGGCCGGGTGGAGAGCACGATGGGCGTGCGGGTGGGCAGGCCCGCGAAAACGGGGTGCGCGCGGTGTTTCTCGACCACGCGCAGGCTGCCCTGACGGGCTTTCTGAGTGGAGACGCGCAGGGGCGCCGTTTCGATCCCCATCGCGTTGAGAAGAGACCCGGCAGTGCCGGTGAGAAGCACGCTCCCACCGGCTTCCAGGTAGGCGAGGAGGTCCGCGGCGCCGGCCCGGCCAAACCGCGCGGCGGCATCCACCTCGCCGCTGTGATACCAAACGAGATCCGCCTCCTCGGGGGCGCGCAGCCGGCCCGAATCGTCCTGCCACCCGCCGGTTGCGAGCGGCTTCACCCGGATCACCTCGCCCTGGCGCCGCGCAAACGCCAGCGCGCCGCTCTCGCGCGGTTTGCCCTCGTCCGGCAGCGCGAGATCGACGAAGGCGATCCGCGGGCGCGCCGGCTCCTGGGCCGCCACGCCATGGGGCAAGAAGAGAACCGCACAGAGCACGGTGGCGCACGCCGCGAGAAGCTCCCGCATTCCAAGAAGCGCCACGCTCCTGTGGCCCCGAACCCGCTTCGCCCGGCTGGCGGCGTTGACGTCTCGCATCTCGATACTGCTCCTACCCTTGGGATTCCGAGACAAGGAAGGACGGACACGGATGGTGAGCTCCCGCGCGCGGGGCTGGAAGCGCCGCGCGCCGGGTTGAGCGTCACCACCGAGGCTTCGGATCCTTATCCTCGGAATCTCAGTCCTACCCAGAGAGTCGCCCCCGTGAATAGGAGATGGGGGCTTCTACCAGAAGCGTGATTCGCCGCGCCCGGAGCGATACCCTGCCGCCAGGCACAGAGTCACGCCGGCAGGAGTGAGCCGGTGCCAAGATGCAGGCTTGCGGCAGGAAGCGGCTTAAGCGGGTCAGGGGCTCTCGTCCAGGCCGCTCTCGTCCTGATCAGTAGAGATCCACCCCAGCTCTTCGAGGGCGGCGCCCACCTGGGGCCACATGATCCAGAGCCAGTGAGGGAGGCCCTCGTCCGGCCCAATGAAGTCGGCGAGGGAGTTGACCCAATACTTCAGCCGGAACCCGAGGGCTTCGGCGAGTTTACGCCCCAGTTTCCCGTAGTGCAAATTCGCTGAGGAGTAGGACGCATACCGCATCGCGCGGGCCATCTCGCTGGCGGTCACGGTGTGGTCCATGGCGTGGTAGTGCGCGCGCAGCATTCGGAAGTGGTGCTCGCCCATCTCCGGCTCGATATCACGGAACGCGGTCACATACTCAGCGACGCTAGGCACCTGCTGGCAAAAGACCTCTGGTGGCAATGGCTCGTTCATCAGCTCTCTCCTTCGCGCCCTCTTCCCGCGAAACTGCCGGGCCAGATCCGCTGGGCACGCGCTATCCAGGGCAGCGTTGCGGCAGGTGAAAAGACGGCCTTCCCAATGCTTAGACCGTTCGCCATCGGGAAAGGTCACGGGGGATTCCTCCCCTGGCCGCCGCCGGCAACGACCCGGGGCCCCCTGCCCATCCGTGCCCGTTCATCCGTGGTATTGGGGCCGGGCGGAGCTTGCCCAAGCGTCGCGCGGAGGTTAACCTCCGCGCTGCTTGCGAGCGAAGCCCTGCCGGGCTGGGCCTGCCTGCACCCGCGGCCAACCGGATACGGCGACGGGCTGGAAGGGACAGCCCCGAAGGGACTTTGCTGAGAAGTAGCGCGGAGTTTCCAGCCCCGCGCGCGAGAGCGGGCAACATCCGGGCGTCCGAAGCCCCTGCACTCAAGGGGGCAAGGCCGCGTTCTCGGGCCGCCAGAAGCAGGATCCTCCCTTGCCGGGCGCGAACGAGAGAGTGTCACTACGCCGTTCGGGGCTTGCCGCCGGCAGGCCGGACGCGGCTTCGGCCTTTCGGGCGGGCCCCAATCGTAGCCGCGAAAGGCCGGTGCAGAGCGCGAAGGGATGAGGGACGAGCGCGGCCTCCCCCGGCGGGCCTCTTCACGCTTCTCCCCCCTCCAAAGTGCCTCGTGGCTCTTCCGAATGGATGGCGGCGTTGCCGGCTGAAGGGAAACCGTTGAACGAAACGACGAGTCTGGCCGAAGTCCAGGAACGCTTGAGCGAGGCGCACCGTGCCTGCCGGCGCCTCATCCTCTTCTTCACCACGGAGCGGCCCCCGGTCGTGGATGCGATGGCCAAGCTGCTGGAAGCGTTCTCCACCAACGGGATCGCCGATTCCGAGGCGGCGCTGGGCGCGTACCAGCGCTTCTTCCGCGCCCTGGCCGAGGAGATAGAACTGCGCGAGCGCCATCTGGTGGGCGATGCCTGGCGCACCCTCCTCCTGGAGGCGCTCCTCGCGGATGAAAACACCTTCTCACGCAAAGCGGCGCTGAGCCCCTCGGGCGGGGTGAGCCCCGCGCTCCGCGCAGCCGCTGAGCATGACCTCCGGCAGCTCCAGGTGCTCTACCGGCTGGAGTCGTCGCTCTTCCGGGCGGCGCTGGCGCGACGCGAGCGTTGGAGCGCCTCGGAACAGACGGCGAGCCCCCTCGTCCCGTGGGAGGATCTGCGCCCTCTGGCAGAGGACCCGCTAGGCAACCCAGAAGAGGCCGAGTTCCTGCGACAGCTCGCCGACGCCAGGGATTGGGGCGCCCTGGTGGGTGACCTCGCCCTGCACTACGCACGCTCGGGCAGCGGTCTCTTCCGCCGGTATCGAGCGTTCCGCTGGGTGTCCGACGCTACCGGCGGCCACCTGGAGGGGATCGCGCATCCCGATCCGATCTCGCTGGAGGATCTCATCGGGTGCGAGGAGGAGCGCCGCGTGCTGTTGCGCAACACCGAGCAGTTCCTCGCCGGCAGCCCGGCCAACAACGTCCTGCTCTATGGTGACCGGGGCACCGGGAAGTCGTCCATGGTGAAGGCCCTCCTCAACGCCTACGCGGAGCGCGGCCTGCGCCTGCTGGAGGTGCAGAAGCAGCACCTCTCGGCGTTCCCGGCCATCCTGAAGCTGCTCCGCCGGCGGCGCGAGCGCTTCATCCTCTTCGTGGATGACCTCTCCTTCGAGGAGAACGAGACCTACTACAAGGATCTGAAAGCCGTGCTGGAGGGCGGGCTGGAGACGCGCCCGGAGAACGTGATCCTCTACGCGACCTCCAACCGCCGCCACCTGATCCCGGAGCGGTTCTCGGATCGCGACCACGTGGACCCGGAGATCCACGCCCGCGATACGTCGCAAGAGAAGCTGTCGCTCAGCGACCGGTTCGGGATCACGATCACCTTCCTCTCGCCGGATCAAGAGGGTTACCTGGCTATCGTGGAGGGCCTGGCGAAGCGATTGGGGCTGGAGTGGCCGGCGGAGACGCTGCGCCGGCGCGCGCTGCAGTGGGCGGCGCGGTATAACGGCTGGTCCGGGCGCTCCGCGCGCCAGTTCATCCACTTCGCGCTCGGCGAGCAGACGCTGGAGGCAGCGGCACACAGGTAACCGGCAGGAAAGGGCCATGTTCTTCTGATGAAGATTCTGCTCGTGGAGGATGAGAAGAAGGTCGCCAGCTTCATCCAGCGGGGTCTGGAGGAGGAGCGCTACCAGGTAGAAGTGGCCCACGATGGACCGACGGGCGCCAGCCTGGCCGTCTCCGAGAGCTACGACGCGATCATCCTCGACATTCAGCTTCCGGGCATGGATGGCCTGGAGGTGCTCCGCTCGCTACGCGGACGCGGCGTCACCACGCCGGTGCTCATGCTCACCGTGCGCGACTCCGTAGAGGACAAGGTGACCGCGCTGGATAGCGGCGGTGACGACTACCTGACCAAGCCGTTCGCCTTCGCGGAGCTTCTGGCGCGCCTCCGGGCGCTGATCCGCCGGGGCCAGCAGCGCGGCGCCGAGGATCGCCTGGAGGCGTTTGGGATCTCCATGGATCTGCGCACGCATCGCGTCACGCGCGACGGCGAGGCGGTGGAGCTGACGGGCAAGGAGTATGCCCTGCTCGAGCTCTTCCTGCGCCATCCGGGGCAGGTGCTCACGCGCACCATGATCTCCGAGCAGATCTGGGGCTATCACTTCGATAGCTTCACCAACGTGATCGACGTCTACGTCAACTACCTGCGCAAGAAGCTGGATCAGAATGGCCGGCCGCGGCTCATCCACACGGTGCGTGGCGTGGGCTACGTGCTGCGCCGGGAGGAAGCAGAAGAGTAGCCGTGGGCAAGGTGGGCGAAACGCTCGAGCGCCTCAACCTCCAGCACCGGATGATGCTCTGGTTCACCACGATCATCCTGGGCGTCTTGGGCTGCGTCCTGCTTTTCCTGCACCTTCGCATCACCCGCGACATGCGCAACCAGGTCTACTCCGAGCTGATGCGCACGCGAACGCTCTTTGAGAACATCCACCGGATGAGCGGCGAGGATCTCCAGAGCCAGTGCCTGATTCTCGCGAATCTGACGCGGCTACGCGCGGCGGTGACGCGCCAGTCGCCCGAAGAGGTGCAGAGCGTCCTCGAGGATTACGCCACGATGCCCGGCGCGGAGGCGGTGCTGATCACCACTCCAGACGGCAGGCCTCTCGCCAGCCGGGGGCTGCCCGCGCCTCGGGGACACCGCGCGCCCCTCTACGATAGCGTCCGCCAGGCGCTGGCGGGCGCCACGCCTCCGGGGATCGATGTCAGCGCCGCGGGGATCTACCAGACGGCGTGGTGCCGGGTGCGCCACGCCCGAACCGGGATGCCGGTGGGCCTCCTGGTGCTGGGCACCCCCATCGACAAGCGCCTCGCGATCCGGCTGAGTAGCATGTCCGGCGCGGCGATCACCTTCTTTGCGCCCCGGCCCGGCAGCGATGCCCCAGTTCCCACCGTGGTGGCGTCCACGCTTCCTGGCGAGGCGATGCTCCGCCTGCAGGAGGCGATGCTGGCGATGGGGCGCAACCCGCTCAGCGTGCCCTCGGAGGGCCTGGAGAGCCCCTACGTGATGGACCTCGGCGAGGAGGTGCAGTACCTCTCCGTCACCGCCCCAATCCGCGGGGAGGGCCGGAAAGTGGTGGGCGCCTACGTCATCCAGCGCCCTCTCCAGGAGGAGTTTCGGCTGCTGGACCGGATGCGCCTCACGCTGATCTTCGTGGGCGTGGTGGCCGTCCTCTTGGGGCTGTGCGCGAGCTTCATCGTGGCGAACGGCGTTGGCCGCCGCATCCACGGCGTGGTGCGCGCCGCCGAGGGCCTGAGCGCCGGCGACTGGAGCCGGCGCGTGCCGATTGAGGGTCCGAAGGACCTGCGCGTCCTCGCGGAGGCGTTCAACCGCATGGCGAGCCGGCTTCAGGGCTGGGACGCGGAGCTGCGCGCCGAGGTGGCGCTGCGCACCGAGGAGCTAAACCAGGCCCTGGCCCGCCTCGACTCCAACCTACGCCAGATGCGCCAGTTCCACGCCGATGCCTCGCACGAGCTGCGCACGCCGCTCACCATCATGCGCGGCGAGGTGGAAGTGGCCTTGCGCACGAGCCGCACGCCCGAGGAGTATCAGCGCGTTCTGGCCAGCGTGCTGGAGGAGATGAACCGCGTCTCCGCCATCGTCGAGCACCTCCTGCTCCTGGCGCGCGCCGATTCCGGGCAGATCCTGATCGAGCGCGCCCCCGTCTCGATAGACGCGCTGCTGGAGGAGCTGCACCCGCAGGCGGTGCTCCTGGCTGGGCGCAAGGAGATCACCGTGACCTTCGAAAAGGAGGGCCCCGTGATGGTCCTCGGCGACTCCGGGAAGCTCCGCCAGCTCTTCCTCAACCTGATCGACAACGCCATCAAGTACACGCCCGAGGGCGGCCGAGTTCGCCTGCGAGTGGCCAGCGACAGCGGCTTCGCCGTGATCTCGGTGGCCGATACCGGTATCGGCATCGCCCCCGAGGATGTGCCACATCTTTTCGACCGCTTCTTCCGCGCGGACCGGGCCCGCAGCCGCGAGATGGGAGGCACCGGGCTCGGCCTGGCAATCTGCCAGTGGATCATCGACGGCCACCATGGCTGGATCAATGTCGAGAGCACCCTGGGAGAGGGCTCCTGCTTCACCGCCTTCATCCCCCGCGTGCAGCCCTCCCAGCCGGCGGATGCGCCAGCGCCCGGCCAGCACGCCCATGATTAGAAAACTCTAATGGATTTCTAATGGTGTTCTAATGTTGACGTGCTATACTGATCAGCAGAAGCGGATCGTCATACATCGACTGCGGGCTCGCGCCCAGAAGGCACCGGGCGGCGTAGTTGACACCGACCTGGCAGGTTCCACGCTGATCGAACCTTACTCGGACGCGGGGAGGGCGTCCCGTCGCTACCCCAGCCGCCGCCCATTCGACGGGGTTCGGCCCGCAGTCTCCTCCCCTGCTTGCGCGCCCGATGGGGCGCCCCCACTCGTCGCATCCAGAGCCAGAAGAGCCACCCAAAGTGTACTGCCAGGCCAACCGCCTGACGTGAACGCTGCCCGGGATCGCCGGGCCACGGCCAGAGTATAGGAGAGACCGCATGAGTGTTGAACTCTACGATGACCTTGGCGCGGGATACGATATCGTGATTCAATGGGAGCGGCGCCTCGCCCGGGAGACGCCTTTCTACCAGGATCTTTTCGCGCAGCATGGGGTCCGCCGCCTGCTGGATGTTGGAGCCGGCACGGGGTGGCATGCCCGCCTCTTCGCCCAATGGGGGATTGAAGTGGTCGCCCTGGACCCAAGCGCCGCGATGCTGGAGACGGCCCGCGAGGTCACGGCGGGGCTGCCGGTGCAGCTCGTGCAGGCCGGGTTCGAGGACCTGCCGCGTGCCGTAAACCCGCCCTTCGAGGCCGTCGTCTGCCTGGGGAACACCCTCCCCCACGCGGCCACGCACGCCGCGCGCATGGAGGCGCTTCGCGGCTTCCGCGCGTGCCTGGGCTCGGGCGGGGTGTGCGTGGTGCAAGCCCTCAACTACGACCAACTCGCTGCTACGCGCGAGCGCTTCCAGCCCCTCTCGCAGGGCACCGCAAACGGGCAGGAGCAGCTCATCCTGCGGATGTTCGACTTCGGTCCGGAAACCTGGCGCTTCAACATCCTGCGCTTCACGCGCGCCGATGGCGAGTGGCGCTTCGATGTTTCAAGCGCCACGCACCTCCCCGTATTCGGCGCGGAGCTCGAGCGCCAAATGCGGGAGGCCGGCTTCGCGGAGGTGCGCCTGCTCGGCGGGTTTGACGGCTCGGCGTTCAACCCGGAAACGTCGGATATGCTCCTCGCCGTCGCCAGCTGATCCGGCATAGAAAGCTGCCGGGCGCGCGGTCTCGCCGTGAGT
>DUUU01000445.1 GCA_012841485.1 Armatimonadota bacterium | reverse complement strand
TCGGGTCGGCCCTGGAGGACGACCGTACGAACGGCATCTCGCACTTCCTCGAGCACCTGATGTTCAAGGGGACGCCTCGCTACCCGGCCGGCGATTTCGACCGGATCCTGGAGGGGATGGGCGCGCGCATCAATGCCAGCACCTCGAAGGATTGGACGCAGTATTACGCCACGCTCCCCAAGGGTGAAGAGGGCAGGTTCTACCGGCGTGCCCTGGAGCTGCACGCCGATATGCTCCTCAACCCGCTCCTGCCCGAGAGCGAGATCGGGCCGCCGTTCGATCCGGCCAATCCCCAGGTGGAACAGAAGCGCGAGCGCCATGTGGTGATCGAAGAGATCAAGATGGGCAAGGACAACCCGTGGCGGCGCTGCCTGCAGGCGCTCAACGCGCTGATGTATCGGCACCACCCGTATAGGCGCGAGGTGATTGGCACGGAAGAGGTGATCGCGAGCGTGACCCGGGAAACGCTCATGGAGTACTACCGGCGCTGGTATGCCGCCGATAATATGGTCACCATTGTGGCGGGGGATCTGGAGATCGAGCCGACGGTGGAGGCGGTGCGCCGGGAGTTCAGCTTTGGCCAGGAGCGAGTCGGAAGCCTCCCCGCTTTCCCGCCGGAGCCGGACCAGACGGAGATGCGCGTCGAGGAGCTGCACGGCGATGTGCAGACCGGGTATGTCCTGGCCGGCTTCCGTGGCTCCCCGGGTTCGCTGGAGGAGACGATCGCGCTCGACATCGCCATGGTCGTCCTGGGCGAGGGGAAGAGCAGCCGGCTGCATCAGCGCCTCGTCGAGAAGCTGAGCGATACGCCCTTCTTCGACCTGGGCGCGGCGCAGTGGGAGTACCGAGACGAGACTTCGCTGGTGACCTACGGCGTCTGCCGCGCAGACTCGGTGGCTCGCAGCGTTGACCTGCTGAAGGAGCAGATCGCGGGCCTGGCATCGGATCCGCCGACGGTTTCGGAGTTTGAGAAGGCAAGGACGCGCCTGGAGGCGCGCTTCGCCGCCGAGGCCGAGTGGGCGATGGCTCTCACTTTGCGCGTGGCCGATTCGATGGTGCGTCGGGGCGACCTCTCTGCTTACATCGACTATCTTCCTACCCTTCAGAGCCTGACGCCGGCGGATGTGTCGGCGGCGATCCAACGCTACATTCAGACGGATCGCCTCTGCCTCGTGACGATGTCCCCTGGGAGTGATCGATGACGTACGAAACGACGGAACTCTCCAATGGCCTGCCTGTGATCATCAGCCCGGCGCCTGGCACGCCCCGGACGTGCATCTGCATTACGATGCGCGGAGGCTCCCGCACCCAGGAGAAGCCGGGCATGGCGGGCCTCGCCGCGCGCCTCTTGCTCAAGGGAACCTCTTCGCGCTCGGCAGAGCAGATTGCCGATGAGATTGACCGGCGCGCGATCCACCTGGACGAGATTGCCGGCGTCGAGCATCTGATGCTGCGTGCCACCTTCCTCAACGCTCAGCTCGACCCCGCGCTTGACCTGATGGCGGACGTGCTTCAAAACTCGACGTTCGAAGATGTGCCCAAGGAGACGGCACGCCTGGCCGGGGAGATCCAGTCGC
>DUUU01000444.1 GCA_012841485.1 Armatimonadota bacterium | reverse complement strand
GTGACGGCTGCTTGGGCAGCCGTCGCCCGCGCCGCGCGCCTGCCTCGCAAGGAGATCCCTGGCGTTCCCATCAGTCCGCAACGGGGGTGGAACAGGCGTGTTCGGCGCACCGTATCGGTGCCGAGCACGCCGCAGTGACACTCCCGGCTGTGAACGGATTAAGGAAGGAATAGCGTAACATGGGTGAAGGTCCGCTCCTCCGGCCCGTCTTGCCGGAGAATACGGAGTTTGTAATCCTATCCTTCGAGGGCCCGGATCCATATTCGAATGCTGGCGGGCTAGGCGTGCGCGTCACCGAACTCTCGCGTGCGCTCGCAGACGCAGGGTTTCGCACGCACCTCTTCTTCATTGGCGATCCGGAGAAGCCGCCAATCGAGGCCGGCGGAGGTCGGCTCATCCTGCGCCGCTGGGGTCAGTGGATCAGCCGCTACTATCCGAACGGCGTCTATCAGGGCGAGAAGCAGAAGCTGTATGACTTCCACTCCAGCGTGCCTGGGGTCGTCGCGGACGAGGTCGTTGCGCCCGCCCGGCGCGAGGGCCGAACGGTGGTCATCATGGGCGAGGAGTGGCACACTGCCTCGACCATGTGCGCCATCAGCGATCTCCTCCATGCCCGTGGGCAGCGCGATCAGGCGGTTCTCCTGTGGAACGCCAACCACACCATGGGCTTCGAGAACATCGACTTCGGGCGCCTGAATTTCACCACCACGATCACCACCGTGAGCCACTACATGAAGCACACCATGTGGCTGTGGGGCATCAACCCCATCGTCCTGCCAAATGGCATCCCCAACCGCCTGCTGGACGCGCCTCCCGCCGAGGAGGTGCGAGCCATTCGCACCGCGGTGTCGGGCGATCCCATGCTAGTCAAGGTGGGGCGCTGGGACCCGGACAAGCGCTGGAATATGGCGGTGCATGCGGTTGCTGGCCTCAAGAAGATGGGTCTGCGCCCGCGCTTCGTCTGCCGTGGGGGTATCGAGCCGTATGAGGGAGAGGTGCTGCAGACGGCGCGATCCCTGGGGCTCTCTACCTACGACGTTCCCAAGCCGGAGACGCAGAACCTGGCAGGGTGGTGCGCCGCACTCGCCGACGCCGGCGATGCCGATATCATCAACCTGAAGTTCTTTGTACCGGAGCATCTGCTCCGCCTGCTCTACGCCGGCGCTGATGCGGTTCTCGCCAACAGTGGAAAGGAGCCCTTCGGGATCGTCGGTCTGGAGGTGATGGCCAGCGGCGGTATCGCCGTGACGGGTGCGACGGGCGAAGAGTATGCTCGTGCCTTCGAGAACGCCATCGTCCTCGAGACAGATGACGCGAGTGAGATCGTCACCTCCCTCGCCTATCTCCGCGAGCGTCCGGAGGAGGTCATGCGCATGCGCTCTCAGGCGCGCATCACCGCCGCGGACTATACGTGGGCTCGGGTCGTGGAACTGCTCTGCAAGCGTATCCAACTGCTCTCCACGAGCCAGAATCTCTCGAAGTAGTCCCCTGAGAGGAGGAATCCCCTTGGCTGAGCATCTCGTGACCTACACGGTCGTCCATCAACCGCGCCGCATCAAGCTGCCTGCGCAGCCGATTCCCCACGGTGCCACGCCCGAGGATATGGCGCGCTGCCTCTTCGATGAGAAGATGAACGAGCGCTACCTGCATAAGGTGGCGGAATACTGCTACTATCCGGCAACCCGCATGTTTCTCGAGATGGTTCAGGAACAGGATTACCGTCTCGCCATCGGGTTCTCGCTCTCCTTCCTGCGCCAGGCCCAGATGTGGGACCCAGAACTCCTGGCGCTGATGAAGAAGCTCGTCGCCCACGAAAATGTCGAGTTGGTGTGCGTGGAGCCCTACCACTCCTTCCTCTTCTATATGGATATCGGGCTCTTCATCGAACGCATGAAGAGCGCCCAAGAGGAACTTTACGCCCTCTTCGGGAAGCGCCCCATCGTCACCGACACGACCGAGATGTTCATCTCGAATGACATTTACTTCGCGCTCGACCAGGCCGGCTTCCAGGCGGCCGTGCTCGATGGCCGCGAGTGGGTCATGAACTGGCGAGAGACCACGCACCTCTACAACTACGCCGGCAAATCGATGCGCCTCCTGCCGCGTCACTATAAACTGAGCGATGACGTCGGCTACCGCTTCTCCAACAAGGGATGGGAGGGCTGGCCCCTCCAGGCCGGGGACTACGCCCACTGGATCCGCGAGGCGATGGGCGAGTTCGTCTTCCTGGCGTGGGACTACGAGACCTTCGGCGAGCATCACTCGCGCGACACCGGTATCTTCGAATTCATGCGGTGCCTCCCCGGCGAGCTGAAGTTCCGAGGCATTCAGCCGCTCACTCCCTCCCAGGCGCTCGAGCGATTCTCGGACCGGGTGTATGAGCTGCCGCTGCCGCAATTCCCCAGCACCTGGGCAGGAAGCGGCGGCAGCGAGTTCTTTCTGGGGAACTCGGTGCAGCAGGCCATCTTCCAGCTCATGCACCACTCCTACAACAAGGCCCGTTTGACCGGGAATCCGGATCTGATCGACCTCGCCCTCTGGCTGATGCAGTCGGATAACCTCCATCTGATCCAGTGGTTCGGCCGCTTCGGCACCGAGGCGGAGGTGAGCGCCTACTTCACCCCGCAGGAGTGGTGGCCTCTTGGGCCCGCCGGCATCGCCAACGACATGCAGCAGGTCTACCGCAACTTCATCGTCGCGCTAGATGCATACATGTGACCCCCATGGTGGGATGTGGGCCGGCCGCGCGCACGCTGCCCCATGAGATCGGCATGCAGCAGCGCGCGGGCGGATGGGCTCCGCCCGGCCCGCATCCCACCTGATGCCGCCCAGGAGGAGATCCAGAGTACCGCTGGAAGCCCCCACCCCAGCCCTCCGAGCGGCGCGAGAAGAGAGAAGGCGAAGGCACAGGCGGATATCCGCGCCCCACGGCTGTTGCACCGGAAGCGGGTACGCCGGTTGGCGTGCGTTCGGCTGAAGCTGGCACTCAAGGGGCATGGTCCCCCCGCGGGGGGGGGAAATGAGGGGGCTACCGGTCTGCTCACTCCTCGCGCCTACACGCCCGCGGCTGCTGTAGGCAGCGGGACGCGTGGGGGGAGTGCCTGATCATCCCGGGCGAGTGCGGAGGAGCGCAGAGGATCCAGGCGAGGTGCCGGAATGCCGGCTCGCTCGAAGATCCTCCGTCTCCTCCGCGAGGGAACGTCGTCCGTCGTCCGGTTCTGAAAGGGCTAGAAGCTGGCGTTGTAGCTGGCGCCGATACCGAACTCCTCGCTGACGATGCCGACATCGATGCGCCACCCTTGCGCAAGGCCGAAGCGAGCGCCGAAGTTCAGGTCCTCGGTATCATACTCGGCCATCAGGAGGATGTTGTTGGTGATCGGCCAGTCCGCGCCGGCGAAAAAGCCATCCAGGATGCCACCGCCGATGCCGGCGTGGATTCTGAGGGGCCGTCCGCCTACGTCGGTCAGCCGTTTGCTCACCACCCCGTAGGGCGTTGAGTCGATCTGGTCGAGCACGTCCCACCACCCGACGGCGAGACCAACACCCGTAGCGGTCTCAGGCAGGACGCGGTACTTCACCTGGGCCGTAAACTCCTCATCCAGGAACCGGCTGTCGGGGTCGTAGAAGACCCCACCGACCTCCAAGCCCCGTGCGATCCCGAAGTTGACCACGGCGGCATTGAAGGAATCGGAGACGTGATGGTAGCCGATGTTCCATTGCTGGCTGTTCAGTGCATCGGCCGTCGGCGTGAGAAGCAGCCCGGTATAGCCCAGCCAACTGGGTGCTGCCCCCGCCGGCGTAGCCACGGCCACGGCCAGCAGCAGAGCGAACCACATTCTTCTCAAGGTCGCACCTCCTCGCATGCACGGTGTCGCCGCGCTTGCAGCGCACTCTCGCCTGAGTATACCCGCGGTATACTAGGCCCAAACCAGGGAGCCCCCGAAGTGCGTCTTCTATGCTACGACCGCTTCTTCCTCTTCCGCGTCCTGGAAGCGGCGCTCGTAGAGCGCGCGGTAGAGCGGGCTGGAGCGGAGCAACTCCTCGTGGCGACCGCGCGCGGCAATCCCGCCCTCTTGCACGACGAGGATCTGATCGGCATGCACCACGGTGCTCAGGCGATGGGCGATCACGAAGGCGATGCGGTGATGCAGCAGCATCCGCAGCGCTTCCTGGATGCGCTTCTCCGTAAAGGGATCGACGGATGAGGTGGCCTCGTCCAGAATCAGGATCCGCGGGTTGACGAGGAGGGCGCGCGCGAAGGCGATCAACTGGCGCTGGCCTCCGGAGAGTCTCACCCCACGCTCATGCACATCGGTGTCGTAGCCCTCGGGGAGCACGGCGATGAAGTCGTGGGCCTGCGCCAGGCGAGCCGCGCGCTCCACCTCGTCATCAGGCGCGTCCGGACGCCCATAGCGAACGTTATCACGAAGGCTACCGGCGAAGAGAAAGGGTTCCTGGGGCACAAATCCAATCTGGCGCCGCAGCGATTCCAGCGTCACCGAGCGCAGATCCCGCCCATCCAACAGGATCTCCCCGGCTTGCGGGTCGTAGAATCGGGCGAGAAGCTTCAGGATCGTGCTCTTGCCTGCGCCCGTGGGGCCCACCAGGGCCACCGTTTCTCCGAAGCCCGCGCGAAAGCTCACATCGCGGAGGATTTCGCGCGTGCTATCGTAAGAGAAGCAGACCCCGCGGAACTCCACGCCGTCGCGCAACGTCGGGAGGGCGACCGCCCCGGGCGCGTTGGTCACCGTCGGCTTCCGATCCAGCACCTCGAAGACGCGCTCCAGCGCGACGACCGCGCGCTGAACCGTGGCAAACATCTCGCTCAAGCGGCGAATCGGATCGAAGAGGTGGTTCAGGTAGAGCACAAACGCCACGGCAACGCCGATCGCCAGCTCGCCGCGCAGGATGAGAAGCCCGCCATACCAGAAGACAATGCAGATCCCCAGGGCGTTGATCAGCTCCACGCCCGGAAAGAAGGTGGCGAAGACGGTGGCGCCGGCCATGTTGGCATCGCGGTCCTCCTGAAGCAGCTGGCCGAACTCCTCGCGCGAGCGGTGTTCACGAGCGAAGCCCTGGATGACGCGCATGCCGGCCACGCTCTCATGCAGCCGGGCGGTGACCGCGGCAATCGTCTGTCGCGCACGCATGAAGGTGGCATGCACGCGCGTTCGAAAGGTCCATCCCAAGAGGAGCATCAACGGGATGAGGATGTGGACCGCCAGCGCGAGACCGGGGTGGTAGCCAAAGAGGATCACGCTGGTGCCTACCAGCACCACCACGTCCGCCAGGAGCGCCGTGACGCTGGATGTCAGCAACTCGTTGATCGCATCCATGTCGTTCAGGATGCGCGAGATAATTTGCCCCGGCTGCTCGCGCTCATAGTAATCGAGCGATTGGGATTGCAGGTGATCGAAGAGGCGCAGGCGCAAATCATGGATCGCGTCCTGCCCGATGCGGTTCAGCAAGCTGGCCTGAAAGTAGCCGGCCACGACCGTGGCGAGGTGAATCCCGAGCGCCACCACGACCACCCACCCGAGCAAGCGCGCATCGCCGGCGCGAATTCCGTCATCAATCCCGATCTGCTTCAGCTTCGGACCGGCAAGCTGCCCGGCCGAGATCACCAGCGTGGTGAGCAGTGCGCCCGTCAGCAACCACCCACGCCCCCGCAACAGCGAGAGCCCTCGCCACAGGGGGTGTGGAGGCGTGCGCGTACGAGAATCTGGAGAGTCCGCCATCGTGTTCGTGTGTGCGCTCCTACTCTTCCTTATACATCCGCCCAGAACCGCCGTGATGGAGTATATCATGATTGCAGCGGTGATGCAAAGAGACCGCGCGGTTGCCCGCGCTCTCCTGGGGGGCTCTCCTACCTCCGGCCCCACGACGGCATCGATACAACGGATGGAGGTGACGGGCACGGATGGGAGAGGTGCGGGCACCCTGGGATCCCATAGACACGGGTGTCTCTATCCGCGCGATATACCCAGCGCAGAGCGAAGGGGGGAAGCAGACGAAAGACCCTATTGGGATCGCCGTCTCAGCCGATAATCGATAGTAGCAGGCCCCCCGCGCGGGGGAGCCGCGAGATAGGAGGAACGGCTTTGAGGAGGCGATTTGTCATCACGGCGCTGTTGTTGGGGATGGGTGTCGCCACGCGCGGCGCCGTGGCGGGGCCGCTGCCGGCCGCGGTAGGCAACTCGGTTGTGGCGCGCGTAGAATCGGCCCTCGCCAAAGAGATCACGGCGGCGCAGGATGGGAAGGGGCAACCCTTCACCATCGCCCTCGATGGCGCGCAGGCAGAGCCTCTCGCGATCTCGCCGGTGCGCCTGCGCGACTACCAGAACGT
>DUUU01000653.1 GCA_012841485.1 Armatimonadota bacterium | reverse complement strand
CTTCGCCGGATAGGCGCGGGGCACGCGCCCGGCCAGGGGTGGGAGGCGGGGGATGCCGGGCACCGAACCAGAGGAGTTTGAAGCGAGAGTTTCCTCGGCGATCTCGCGGGAAACGCGGCGTTGACAGGTGAGAGCGCCTGTGCTAGACTATCAAAGGCTAATGCATGAAAGGGGACGGCCATGACTCTCCTACACACACGCAGGGGCTTCACGCTCATCGAGCTACTCGTGGTCATTGCTATCATCGCAATTCTGGCCGCGATTCTGTTCCCAGTCTTTGCCAGGGCTCGCGAGAACGCGCGCAAGACCACCTGCATGAGCAACTGCAAGCAGATGGGCAACGCCCTGATGATGTACTATCAGGACTATGACGAGCACATCCCCCGACGCTACTTCGATCTCCCAGCGCCTTTCACCTATAATGGCTACAACCACTCGAAACTGCTATGGTATATGGCACTGGAGCCGTATCACAAGAGCACCGGGGTGATGAACTGCCCCAGCAGCGGGAAGGTGTGGAAGGGGAACTACTTGACAGATACCGCGTACGGCATCAACGCGCACCTCTCGCTTTGGGACGGCGATAGGACGCTCGCACAGATCCAGTATCCTGCCGATACGCTCATCATCGCCGAGGCAGACTGGACGCGGAGCACAGCCGATTACGGCTTCAGCAACTCCAACTTCCTCGCCATCCCGTTCCACGTCTCGCGCTTCATCCCGCAGCGGCACATGGAGGGCGCGAACATCGTCTTCGTGGACGGCCATGCCAAGTGGTATAAGATCCCGCTCGACCCGAGCTACACCGGCTCGGGCTCGGTGAAGCTGACGATGCCACCGCCCGGCGTGAAGTGGTATGCCGACGGCTCGAAATAGTGGGTCGCCGATAGGTCCATCGTGAACAGGCAGATCGCGAAAAGGTGGAAACGGGCGCGGGTCCGGGAGTGGGGCCCGCGCCCCTCTATTAGGTACTCGACCAAGCGAAGATGGAACCGCTTTGAATGGGGGTGGCGATATCGCCGAAGTGCTCAAGGCCAACGCGGGCTATGTATCCAATGACAGCCTGCGTACAGGCATTGCCCGCCGAGCCAGACACGGGTGGTGTGAACAGAGGATGCGGGGTGATGGCGTGCCTTAGCCCTGCTGTTCTTGGTAGGCTGCCTCGAATATCTCGTGAAGCAGCTCACGGTTCTTCGCCGGGTCGTCCCTTGAGATACGGAAATGGATGCGCGCTCGCTCCTTCTCGCCAGTGAGGACTGCCAGACCGGCCGCTTCGAGGCGCTGGCCCCAGGACGCTTGATCACCGAGTAACACCTCTGCCCGGGCAAACTGCTTCTTGGCGCGGAACACGACAAAGTTGTTGGGCCTTCCATCCTCGGTGAGGCCGATGTAGTACCGGTTGTACTTCAGTTCGAGCTTCGGGTTGTTCGCTTTCAGGATGCCCAGGCACTCGTCCACGATGCCAACCGACTCCTTCGAGCCTTTCTTCTCCCAGTAGGCTCGGTCCGCGGGTGGCGTATAGGCGCTATCTTCTTCATCCTGGCCCAGGACGACCTCGTCCAGGACTTTCGTGAAGTGAAGCAGGTCGAGCCGGCCTGCCTTTGGGTGGCGCCGTTCCACATCGAGAACGTCGAGATCGCCGAGCCCCAGGATGGATGGATCATCGACGATCCTGTCTTGCAACCACGCCTCGGTGAACTCCGGGTGCTCCTTGAGCAAGATGGGCTCGGGTTTCACATACTGCAGTTTACTCATGGGTGGGTCTCCAACTATCACGAGTAGAAATGCCGCGGATACGGCCATTCTCCCTCCGGCTGCAACCGGCAGTATGAGGGCATCAGCGCGGGATCTTTCGATGTGGACGCAGGTGTTCCTGGGACCCGCGGTAACACACACCCGGTTTCCGGGGAGCCGCCATCATCGGAGGCGGTCTCGTGGCCTAGAGGCCCGAGGCCGCCTTGCCAGTAGACGGCCATCCTTAGGCATATGGGCGCCTGACCAGCGCCGGCTGGCATTCTGATCTCGGATTCGGAGAGACAAGGTCAGAGCGTGGCGACGCACATCGGCCAGGGTTTCGCGTTCTGCACCCGTCCGCCCTCCCGGTGCTCACGTGAGATTAGGGAGATAGGGACTGGGTGTTCCCCAGGACGAGATGACCAGCCGATCCCGCGCCCGCGTGGCGGCCACATAAAGAAGGCATCTTTCCTTCGCCTCGTGATCCTCGATATGAGAGAGTTCTCTCGATGGGATGACCCCCTCATTTGCGCCGGCCACAATCATGCAGGGAAACTCCAGACCCTTTACCCGGTGGATTGTCGCGACCCGCACCCCTGGCATTCCCTCATCCATGCGCTTGGAGAGGACCACGTGTTGAATCCCCGCCGTTTCAAGGAGCAACCGGTAGTTCTCCACCAGAGCCGTTGTGCATGCTACTAGGCAGATCTCCTCCGGCTTGCGTTGCTGGAGTTCGGCCTCGATGGTTTCCTTCAGGAAGGCCGCTTCTTCGCGAGCTGTTGCGAAGAAGCGCACCTCTGGGGGCGGGCCGCTGCGCAGAGACCGGTAGCCCTCCTGGGTATCGATTCCCCCGTCCAGATCATCCACGTCCAGGCCCTGAAGCATGGCAACTGCCCAATCCCGGATCTGCTCCGTGGTGCGGTAGTTGATCCGCAGCCGGCTGGAGCGCCCCCGGATGCGCACACCAAGGCGAGTTAGCACCACCTTACGCCCGTAGAGCCGCTGGTGGGCATCGCCAACCAGGAAGATGTCGTTTGGGCCTTCGGGCACCAGGGCGCGGATGAGCCGCCAGCCCTCTTCCTGGAAGTCCTGGGCCTCGTCCACGATAACGGCGCGGTAGGGCAGCGCCACCCGATTCTCCTGCAAATAGCGCCGTGCCTCTCGGAGCACGTCATGCCATTCCCACCAGTTGCGCTGCGCCATCGCATCCTGGTAGGCGGCGAACACCTCCCACAGACGCGCGCGCTGCGCCCGCGAGAGCTTCTCACGCCGCCCGGTGCGTGGAACACGCAGATACTCTTGCAGGGTCTCGATGGCGTTCGCCTGCACGACCGCTTGCCACTCCTGTCGGATAAAGCTCGGATTCCACTCCTCAACCCCAGTCCGCGAGATGGCCTCGTCCCAGCAGGCGGCCACTTCCTTGTCTTCGGCGACAGTGAACAGGATGCCATGCTCGCGCAAGAAGTTTGCTGCCCAGGCATGCAGGTGGATCACCTCGATCCGCTCGATCTCGTCGCCACAGAGTGATTGCAGCATCTGCTGGATGTTGCGCGCCAGATTCGCCGTGAAAGTGGTGAAGAGGATCTTGCCATCCTCATCCGGCCCGATCTGTCGGGCGAGATGCCGGGCCCGGTGCATCGCGACGACGGTTTTGCCGGTGCCCGCACCCCCCAGCACCTGGGCTGGCCCGTTGAACGTGCGCATCACCAGGCGTTCCTGATCCGGATGGAGGAAAACACGCCACTTCTCAAGAGGCGCTTCCAGCATCCGCTCCAGTTCGTCCGGCGTGGGGTCGACCACGAAGCGCCGCTTGCTGTCTGGATGCTCCAGGGCCTTGGCGAAGTCGTCGGTATCCACCTCGGCCGGTGTTGCCGGCTTGTTCATCGCGGCTCGCACTTCCTCTGGCGAGTCACCTTCAGCAAGCCAGAAAAGTGCTTCGGCCACCTCCTCTGGCAGATAGGGCATCAGGTTTTCAAAGTCGCCCCTGGTCTTAATTTTCCGCACCGAGGGGAGCAGGATCTGGGGTAGCCCGAAAGAGAGGAGGGTGTTGTCATCCAGGGAATCGAACAGCCCTTGCACAGCGGTTGCCGCCGGCTTCTCAGGCACTGCCTCTTCGCGCTCAATCGGGATGATCTGGAAGGATCCTTCCACCGGGTTCACTTCGAACTGCCGGTTGCGAGTCCAGTTGATCGCCTCGTCGTGCTTATCGATCCATACCAGGGTGTAGACGTCTCCTTTGGGCGGGTGAACCACCACCGCGCGGTAGCCACCGTCGATACGAACCGTGCGGATCTTGCTGTCTCTGGCGCTGTGGATTTTCTCATAGTTGATTGCTTTGGAGACCGGGTTCTCGCGGAACTTCTCCACGAAGCGCTTGGCCTTCTGACGCACTTCCGGCGGAAGCTGCCCGAAACGCTCCAGGAACTCCATCGAGATCGCCACCTTGGGCTTAAAGCCGATATCAGACATTGCGGTCTATCCCTTCAGCCGTGCCAGCAACGTTTCGGGTTCGGCGGCAGCCTCCGCCGCGCTCAAGACGGCCCAGCCCTGTGCTTCCAGTGCTGCCTTCCCGTCGGCTTGATCCGGGAGTGCCACGGCCACCTTCTGTTCCGGCCAGGCGAGCTCCACCTGCCCGCACACTGCCCCACTGGCATCTTCCGGCTCATAGCCAACTTCCGGGAGTGGCAGGCCCTCTCGGGCGCATGCCCGGACAATCTCATGGCACTCGGGCGCGCAGTATCGCAGCACCCCCGAGAGCTTATCCTCCCCGGCT
>DUUU01000443.1 GCA_012841485.1 Armatimonadota bacterium | reverse complement strand
TAGATGATCAGCAGACCGAAGAGGAGCAGGAGCTGGGCCCACTGCGCCGGGTCGCGCCAGAAAACCCGCAGGTCCTTCAACAGGAGCGCGCGCACGGGGCGGGGTATCGGGCGCATCAGCCACTCGAGCCAGGTGAAGACGGGAAGCACGACGCGGCCGGAGCGCTGCGTGTCCGACTCGCGTGTTCGCGCCCACCCCGGGTAGTAGACCCTCGGAGCGAGCCACGAGCAGATCTCCAGGCAGAGGAGCGCCGTGCTGAGGAGCGCCAGGAAGTAGAAGCCCGCCGCGCGCAGATCGCCCTGGGCCGAGGCGATGATCCCCTGCGAGATCCAGTGGTTAGGAAGGTAGGGGATATCCGAAAGCCGGAGGGCATCCATCAACTGGCCCATTGTGAAACTCGCGTCTACCTGCGCGAAGGTGCCTTTCCCCACCAGGTGCGCCACGATGGCGAGCGCCGCCAGGAGGAAGGCGAAGAGGACGCAGAAGGTGGCGCGCGTCTTGCGCGCCGGGAAGATGCGCGCCAGGAGCATCGTGAGCACGGTGCCTGCCGCCGCGGGCGCGATCAGGAAGGGGAGATAGAAGAGAAAGACGAGCGGATAGAAGTAGAGCGGCGCCTCATGGACGCGGCCATAGGCGACGAAGATCGGCAGCCCCATCACGACGAAGGCGGTGGAGCTGTAGAGCACCGACTCCCAGAACTTGGCGAAGAAGGTGACGGCGTACGGAATCGGCCGCGAGAGGAGGAACTCCAACTCACCTGCCAGGTAGAGCGTGCTGAGCGAGGTGACGATGTTGCTGAACACCAGCATCGAGAGGAAGGCGAGGAACACCATCGCCAGCAGGCGCTCGGTGAGCATCGTGCCAAACGGCGGGCTATCGCGAAGGAAGCGGAACAGGATGAAGAAGAAGCGGTAGCCCCCGAGGAGGAAAACCGCGACCATCACCGCGAGCAGAGGCAGGCTGACCGCCAGCTCGAACGGCAGAGGGCGGAGCTTGTTGCGGACCGATTGCCTCTTGGCGGCCAGGATGGCGAGCGTCGGATGCATGGCCCTATTATACCACATCCGGTTGCTCGGCGTGCCGCGCCATTGCCTGCCGCGCTACTCGCGCACCCGCTCCTTGATCTGGTGCATCATGCGCATGGCGCAAAAGCGTGGCCCGCACATGGAGCAGTAGTGCGCCGACTGATGACACGGCTCGGGGAGCGTCTCGTCGTGCATGGCGCGCGCGGTGTCGGGGTCGATGGCCAATTCGAACTGCCGCTCCCAATCGAAGTTGAACCGCGCGCGGGCCATCTCGTCGTCGCGCTCGCGCACGCCCGGTCGGCCCCGGGCGATATCGGCGGCGTGTGCGGCGATCTTATGCGCTACCAGACCGGCGCGCACGTCCTCCGGATTGGGCAGGCCCAGGTGCTCCTTGGGAGTGACGTAGCAGAGCATCGCCGCGCCGCAGAAGGCGGCCATCGTGCCCCCAATCGCGCTGGTGATGTGGTCGTAGCCGGGAGCGATATCGGTGACAAGCGGGCCGAGAAGGTAGAAGGGCGCTTCATGGCACAGCTCTCGCTGCTTGCGGATGTTTTCTTCGATCCGGTCGAACGGCACGTGCCCGGGGCCCTCGACCATCACCTGGACATCGTGCTTCCAGGCGCGCGCAGTCAGCTCGCCCAGCGTCGCCAGCTCCGCGAACTGGGCCTCATCATTGGCGTCGGCCAGGCACCCGGGGCGGAGGCCATCGCCCAGGCTGAAGCAGACATCGTAGCTCCGGAAGATCTCGCAAATCTCCTCGAAGTGTGTGTAAAAGGGGTTCTGCGCGTTGTGGGCGACCATCCACTGCGCCACGATGGCGCCGCCACGGCTGACGATGCCGGTTGCGCGCCGCGCTGCCAGGGGCAGATACTCCTGAAGCAAGCCCGCGTGAATCGTCATGTAGTCCACGCCCTGCCGCGCCTGCGCCTCGATGGTCTCCAGCAGGAGCGCCGGCGTCAGCTCTTCCGGTGCCTCGACGCGGGCGAGCGCCTCGTAGACGGGCACCGTGCCCACCGGCACGGGACTGGCCGCCAGGATCGCCTCGCGAATGGCCGCGATGTTGCCGCCGGTGCTCAGGTCCATCACCGTATCGGCGCCGCACTCCAGGGCGATGCGCAGCTTCCCCAGCTCTCCCTCGACATCCGAGGCGGTGGATGAGTTGCCCAGGTTAGCGTTGACTTTGCACGTGAAGTTCGTGCCAATCGCCATCGGCTCCAGGCGCGTGTGCCGGATGTTCGCGGGGATGATGGCGCGCCCGCGGGCCACCTCCGCCCGGACAAACTCCGGGGAGACCCGCTCGTGCTCGGCAACAAAGCGCATCTCCTCGGTCACTTCACCACCGCGCGCAAAGTGCATCTGCGTCACGTTTTCGCCCCGTCGGCCAGCCACCCACTGCTCTCGCATCTTTCCGCTCCAAAACAACAACAGCCGCACTTCCGGCGAAGCGGAAGGCGGCTGCGCAACGCGGTGGGGAACCCTGGCGATGACGTTGCGGTCGCTTTCCCTACGCCGGTATTACCCGGATCAGGTTCCAGGGGTTACCACCTCCACACAGGCGGTTCTCAGGGCCGAGCCCACCCCCAGCGAGTGCTCTCTAACTGGATTATACTCTGAGTTCGACGCGGGTGTCAAGCCAAGCCCGGAGGAACCGGAGATTCCGAGATAGGGAATCCGAAGCCACGGAGGCAGCGCGCAACCCGGCGCGCGGCGATAGATCACCGCGCTGCTTGCGAGCGAAGCCCTGCCGGGCTGGATTGGGGATACACCCGGATGCCTCAGAACGGCGGTGGCTGGGAGGGGAAGCCCCGAAGGGGCTTTGCCGGGAAGCAGCGCGGAGCTTCAAGCACCGCGCGTGCGGGCGGCCCTCTCCTTATGTCGGAATCCCAGATCCCCCGCGCGATCCCGCGGGGTTTGTGCCTCTGCTGGTGAGCCCTACTCGTAGAGGAGGAAGGGCGCGCGGCGCTCGCGGAAGCCGGTCTCTTCTTCCTCCCACTCGGCGATGATCGCCTCCGCGGGCGCGAACTGCTCGAGGAGAACGCGAACGCGCTCCGTGCCGACGAGGGTGTCGATGCGGTCGAAGGTAAACTCGCGCGTGTGGAAGCGGTGGAGCAGCTCCGCCAGGTGAATGACCATCCGGACGGGCTGGAACGCCTCGCGGTCGGTGACCACGCAATAGAGACCAC
>DUUU01000442.1 GCA_012841485.1 Armatimonadota bacterium | reverse complement strand
GCTCGCGCCCGCATGCGGGCTCATCGGTGGCGTGCTCATCGCTCTGGCGCTTCCCTGGCATGTGCCTATCCAGTATGGGAACTACCTCTCGGTGGCGCTGCTCGCCGGTCTAGATACGATCCTGGGTGGCTACCGCGCAGGACTGGAAGAACGCTTTGACGACCACGTTTTCGTAACGGGGTTCTTTATCAATATGCTCGCCGCCACAGCCCTGGTCTGGCTGGGAGATTTGATCGGCCTGCGCGAGCTCTATCTCGCTGCAGTGGTGGCTCTGGGTATGCGCATGTTTACCAACTTGGGCATCGTGCGCAGGCTGCTGGTAGCCCGGATGCGCGTGTTTCGCGAGACGCCCTGAGCGCCCGTAGCCCCGATTCCAGTCCCTATCCGGCCTCAAGTACGCGGCCTTTGGGGGATGCCTTGGCCAAATCAGAAATCATCGTCGGCCTCGATGTGGGCACTACTAAAGTCTGTGCCGTCGTAGGCGAGGTTAACAAGAATGGGGTGGATCTTTCCGGCCACGGCCTTGCGCCCTGCCAGGGCCTGCAGAAGGGTATCGTGGTCGATATCGACGCCACCGTTCTCGCCATCGAGGAGGCCATCGAGACAGCCCAACAGGCGACCGGCTTCCAGATTCGCGCCGTCGCCGTGGGGATCACCGGCCAGCACATCCAGTCGTTCAACTCGAGGGGCAGCGTTGAGATCGAGCGCTTCCGCGATATCACCGCGGAGGATGTCGAACAGGCGAAGGAAGCGGCACAGCGCGTCGATATACCGGCAGGGCACGAGATTATCCACAGCATCCCCCGTGCGTTCCGTATCGATGGGCACGAGGGCGTTCGTCGCCCGATAGGGATGACCGGAACCCGCCTGGATGTGGAGATGCACATTGTCACGGCGGAGACCAGCTTTCTGCAGAACCTGATCAAGTGCATCCACCAGGCGGACCTCTCGATCATTCCCGGGGGGATCATTCTAGAGCCCCTGGCCACCGCCGAAGCGGTGTTGAGCGCCGAGGAGCGGGAGCTTGGGGTGGCACTGGTGGATATCGGGGGTGGCACGAGCGACGTGGCCCTCTTCCGGGCAGGAGGGGTGTTCCACACCAGCGTGATCCCCGTGGGCGGAAACCACGTGACGAACGATCTCGCGGTTGGCCTGCGCGTGGCGCGCAACGAGGCGGAGCGCATCAAGCTGCAGCACGGGACGGCGTTGGACGAGGGAATTGAGGAACTGGAGGCGGTTACGGTGACGCCCTTGGGCCACACCGCCGATGACACCGTTCGCATCCCAAAACGCATCATCCCGGAGATCGTGCATCCCCGCATGGAGGAGCTGTTCGAATTGGTCGCAGACGAGATCGCCCGAGCGGAGGCCACCCACCAGCTCCCCGCCGGCCTGGTGATCAGCGGCGGCGGAAGCCAGCTTCCGGGCACGCTCGAGGTTGCCTCGCGAGTTTTGGGGATGCCGGTTCGCCTGGGCGCGCCCCTGGATCCTGCAGCGGCAACGAGCGCCCTGCGCGGGCCGTCGTTCGCTACGGGGGTGGGCCTGGTCACCTACGCGGCGCGCTATGCCCGGGACACGCGCCAGCGCGAGGGGCAGTTGTTGGAGGGACTCTTCGCCGGGCTCGGCCGCTGGCTGCGCGGCCTCCTGTCGCGCTAAGAGAAAGTGATGAAGATGGATTCGACTTCCGCCACGCCCGAGGTAGTAAACATGGCAAGCTCGACAGTTCCGAAACAGTGCGCGGCCATCAAGGTGGTCGGGATCGGTGGCGGGGGATGCAATGCCATCAACCGCATGATTGAAGTGGGAGTCCAGGGGGTGGACTTCATCGCGATGAACACGGACGCCATGACCCTGGAGCACTCGCTGGCCCCGACGCGGCTGCAGCTCGGCCCGAAACTGACGCGCGGCCTGGGCACAGGTGGCGATCCGGAGAAGGGCCAACTCGCCGCCGAGGAGAGCCGCCAGGAGATCATGCGCGTTCTCGAAGGCGCCGATATGGTCTTCGTCACCGCGGGAATGGGCGGAGGCACGGGCACCGGCGGCGCCCCAATCGTCGCCAGTGTCGCGCGCGACCTGAAAGCGCTGACCGTCGGTGTCGTCACCAAGCCGTTCACCAACGAGGGCCCCCGGCGAGGGAGGGCGGCTCAGGAGGGCCTGGCGCGATTGGGCGACAAGGTGGATGCCCTCATCGCGATTCCCAACGACCGGCTTCGGGAGCTTTCGAACCGCCGCCTGGCGCTGCGCGATGCCTTCCTCATGGCGGATGATATCCTCCGCCAGGGCGTGCAGGGTATCGCCGAGATCATCTACGTCACCGGCGATTGGAACGTGGATTTCGAGGATGTGCGCACCATCGTGCAGAATGCCGGCACCGCCTTGATGGGCATTGGCATCGCCTCGGGTCAGGATCGAGCCACCAAGGCCGCGCAGGCGGCCATCTCCAGTCCGCTGCTGGAGACCTCCATTCAGGGTGCCCGCGGCGCTCTGGTCAACATCACCGCGCCCGACGACTTCCTGATCGAGGAGTTTGACGAGATCACGCAGCTGATCCGCAACGCCACCGATCCTGAGGAGGCGAACATCATCACCGGCCTGGTGCAAGGAGACTCCCAGACCGGCGAGGTGAAGGTGACGGTGATCGCCACCGGCTTTGGGGGTCCATCGCCTCGCTCTCGCGAGACGCTCGAGGAAGCGCGCCCCTGGGGCCAGGCGACGCCATCGGCCCCGCCGGCATCCAGCGGCAGCGGCCTACGCCCCTGGGGCTTCGCGACCGAGTCGCGCCCGGCATCGCCCGCGGGGGGAAACCCCGAGCCGCCGCAGACCGCCCCGGGCGGGCCCGCCGATGCCAAGCCACAACAGGCGAAGTCCGATCCGGCCCAGAGCGCCACTCCAGTTCCTGACTTGCTGGAGGAGGTACGGCGCGCAACCCGTGAGATGGGCGAAGGACCCTATGACCCGCCGACGTTCCTTCGCGACCGCAAGCGTCGGTCCGGCGGCAGGGGATCGGGCGAGGGCAGATAGATCGGCGACCTGGGAAAGCCCCGGTCGCCAAAGCCCCGGCGAGGGAGCTCCCAACGGCTTCCCGCGGGGATTGAGGGAGAGAGTTGAGCATGACGAGTTACCGGGACATCGAGCCGCTTGCCCGGATCAAGGTGGTGGGGGTTGGCGGAGGCGGCAGTAACGCCGTGAACCGGATGATCCAGATGGGTGTTCAGGGCGTGGATTTCATCGTCATGAACACCGATGCCCAGGCACTCCAGGTCTCTCAGGCCCCGCAACGCCTGCAGATTGGCGGGGAGCTGACCGGCGGATTGGGCACCGGGGGGAATCCGGAGAAGGGGCAGCGCGCCGCTGAAGAGAGCAAACAGGAGATCATGAAGGCCCTCGATCAGGCCGATATGGTCTTCATCACCGCCGGCATGGGCGGCGGCACGGGCACCGGCGCCTCCCCGGTCGTCGCGCAACTCTGCAAGGAGATGGGGGCGCTCACCGTCGGCGTTGTGACCAAGCCCTTTGAGAACGAGGGGCCCCGCCGCTGGCGGTTCGCCGAAGAGGGGCTCGCCCGGCTCAAGGAGAAGGTGGACACGCTGATCACCATCCCCAACGACCGCCTGCGCGACGTCGCCGAGCGCCGGCTCCCGCTGCGTGAAGCCTTCCGCATGGCGGACGACGTCTTGCGCCAGGGCGTTCAGGGCATCTCCGATATCATCCAGGTGCCCGGCATGATCAATGTCGACTTCGCCGACGTGCAATCGATCATGAGCAACGCGGGCACGGCGCTGATGGGGATTGGCATGGCCACGGGCGAGAACCGCGCTGTCCAGGCGGCCCAGGGCGCCATCGCCAGCCCGCTGCTGGAGACCTCCATCCAGGGGGCCAAGGGGGTGCTGATCAACATCACCGCGTCGCCCGATTTCGCCATGGAGGAGTATGACGAGATCACCAGCTTGATCCGCGGCGTGAGCGACCCCGATGATGCCAACATCATCACCGGCGTAGTGTTCGACGAGAGCCTGCAGGATGAGGTGCGTGTCACCGTCGTGGCTACCGGCTTCGGGGCGACTTCCGCGAGAGGCGCCCTCGACCAACCGCTCGCCGCCACTTCCTTCCCGGTGACGCCGGTGCAGCCGAGCACCGCCGGGCAGGCGACGCCCGCATCCGAGCCAGCGCGGCCCCAACGCGATGCGACCCGCGCGCTGGAGGCAGGCGCGCGCGCGCTGCGCGACCTCGGCGACAGCGATATCGATATCCCAACTTTCCTACGACCGAGAAGATAGGAGCGTTTTGAGCGCAGTTCGCACCATCGTTCAGATCAACCTGTTGCGATCTATTGAAGGAACACGGGAGGGGCATCCCTCCGTGTTCCTTCGTGCTTTTCCGGGGGCTTGTGCCCTTGCCACCCGCCCGCTCGGAGGTCTCGTCTGATGGCTTCCTGGTGGCTGAAAGAGCAAGCACGGACGCGGTTGGCTCGCGAAATCGTTCTCCCCGGTGGCGGCTTCCGCGGGCCCACCGGCATCCGCGCCTGTCTCCTCTATCCCAACACCTACCGCGTCGGGATGTCGAACCTGGGCTTCCAGACGATTCACGCCCTCCTCAACGCCACGCCCGGGCTCTCCTGCGAGCGTGCCTTCCTGCCCGACCCACCGGGGCGCGCCGGCCGCGGCAAAGCGAGCGATGGGATCATCTCCCTCGAAACCCAGACCCCCCTGGCAGAGTTCGACCTGATCGGCGTCTCGGTCAGCTACGAGATGGACTACCCGAACGTGGCGCGCGCGCTCCTGGAGGCGGAGATCCCGCCGCTCGCCCGTGACCGCGGCGAGCGCCATCCGCTGATCCTGGCCGGCGGGCCGTGCATCACCTTCAACCCCGAGCCCCTGGCCGAGTTCGTCGATCTCTGCGCCATCGGCGAAGGAGAGGAGATCGTGGAGGGCATTGCCGCCGTGCTGCGCGATATGAGCATGGCGCGCGGGGCTTCCCGCGCCGATCTCCTCGCCGCGCTGGCGCCACTGCCCGGCGTCTACGTGCCCTCGCTCTACGAGCCGGAATATACCCCCGAAGGCAGCTTCGCCGGGCTCTCCCCCCAGGCAGGCGCGCCGGCGCGCATCGAGCGGCAGTGGGTGCGCGACCTGGATCGTAGTCCCTGCGCGTCGCTGATCCTGACCCCGGAGACCGAGTTCGGCGACCTCTTCTGCATCGAGATCAGTCGGGGATGCGGCCGTGGCTGCCGCTACTGCGCCGCGGGCTACATCACCCGCCCGCCCCGCATCCGCTCCCGGGCACATCTTCTGGAGGGGGTGCGCGCCGCCCTTCCCCACCGACGCAGGATTGGCCTGGTCAGCCCGGCGATCTCCGATTACCCGGATCTGCCCGGGCTGTTGAATGACCTGGCGGATCTGGGTGCCGAGGTATCACTGTCGTCATTGCGCGCGGACACGCTCCTCTCCTCGCCCACGCTGGCGCTCGCGGGCTCGGGGGAGTCGGCGATCACCATCGCGCCGGAGGCGGGATCGCAGCGCCTCCGCTTCGCATTGAACAAGTCGCTCACGGATGAGGAGATCGATGCCGCCGTCGAAAACGCGCTCGCCGCGGGCATCCGCAAGGTGAAGCTCTACTTGATGCTCGGCCTGCCCACGGAGACGGAGGCGGATATCGATGCCGCCGTCGAGATGTGCCAGCGGATCGCCAGCTACCCGGGCATGCGCCAGGTCACAGTCTCGGCCAACCCGTTCGTTCCAAAGCCGGGCACACCGTTCCAATGGTGCACCATGCAGAGCGAGGCGGTGCTGAGCGCGCGCCGAAAGCGCCTGCATGCCGGCCTCAAAACGCACAAGAAGCTATCACTCGGCGGAGAGAGTGCCCGGGAAGCAGTCATCCAGGGCGCGCTCTCTCGGGGAGACCGGCGCCTCGCCCCGGTCCTTCTTGCCGCAGCGCGGGGAAAGAGTTGGAACGCCGCCTTCCGCGGCGCCGGGATGGACCCGGCCGAGTTCGCCTGCCGCGAGATTGAGCCGGGCGCGCCCTTGCCGTGGGATCACCTCCACCTGGGCGCCGGCGCGGAGTGCCTGAAGCGGGAGTGGTCCATCGCCCAAGCAGCCGCGACGCATCCCCGCGGCGGGCTGACGCCCGCCTGCCGACCGGGCGCTTGCCGTCGGTGCGAGGCGTGTTCCAACGCATAAGGAGGATTCCCTGCTGCCGCGCCTAACTCTCCATCACGTAACCGGAGGGCAAGCAGATGACGACGGTAGCGGTCTTCGGCGCTGGCGGAAAGCTCGGCCGGCACGTGCTGCGCGTCCTGGCGAAACGCGGCATGGCGGTGCGCGCTCTCTGCCACCGGACTCCCATCGCGGGAGAGAACGTGAAGAGCATCCCCGGAAGCATCACCGATGCGGAAGCCGTGCGGGAGGTGGTCCGGGGCGCGGAGCTGGTGGTGCAGATGGCCACCACGAAGGAGGACCCAGAGACGTTCTTCGATGTGAGCGTGCGCGGCACGTTCAACATCCTGGAAGCCTGCCGGGGCGCCCGTATCCGCCAGTTTCTCCTCTTCGGGGGCGACGCGGCAATGGGCATCTGGTTTTACCCGCAGCCGATCCCGATCGATGAGAATCACCCCCTGATGGCCTACCCGGGCTATTACGCTTTCTCCAAAGTGATGGAGGAGGTGATGGCCAATCAGTATGCCATTCAATACGGGGTGCCGGTCACCATCCTCCGCTCATCGTGGGTCTTTGAGGGCGCGGATCTGCTCAACCACTTCTCCTTGCTGAAGAACGTCAACCCGGCGGAGCCGGGCCATGGCTTCGGCGAGGTGAGCGAGGCGATCCTCGACCTGGTGCGTGCCAGAAAAGAGCGAATCCCGATCCTCACGGACGGCCAGGGAGTGCCCCTTTACCGGCACATCGTCCATATCGACGACGTCATGCAGGCGTTCGATAAGATGCTGGACGAGCCGGCGGCATTCGGGCAGAGCTTCAACATCGCCGGGCCATCCCCGTTCAACTACCGTGTCGCCGCCAACTACCTGTCGGCAAAGCTCGGGATCCCCACCGTGGAGATCCCCTGCCCGACCTACCACGCGTTCGAGATCAACATCTCTCGCGCGCGCACGTTGCTCGGCTATGCCCCGGAGAACGACTTCTTCCGGATGGCGGACCGGGCCATCGAGGAAGCGATGTGAGGTGTGGGATAGGGGCGGTCGCGTCGCTCAACCGTGGCGCTGCCGCCACGGAGGCGCCGCGGCCCGTCCAGGCACCCTATCGCGCATCACATATTCCATATGCCCAGAGAGGAGCACTCCAATGAAGATGCAGTTCCAGCACGTCGGCCTGACGACAGACCAGAAGCAGCCGGGAGAGGTGTTCGTTCCCGAAACGAAGGTATGGGTCACGAGCCCCGATGATCACCCCTACCATATCGAGTACCTGCGCTACGAGCCGGACAGCCCGGTAAGAGGTCCCGTGCGGGATCTGCCGCACATGGCGTTTCGGGTGAGCAACCTGAAAGAAGCCATCGGCGACAGCGAGATTCTCCTTGGCCCCTTCGAGGCGTCGCCGGGGCTGAACGTCGCCTTCGTCCTGAAGGATGGCGCGGTCTTCGAGTATATGGAGTATGCGGACGAAAGCGCACTCCCCTGGAAGTGAGGCGGCCATGTCACTGGAAGGCAAGGTGATCCTCGTCACCGGGGGGACCTCCGGCATCGGCGAGGGATGCAGCCGGCACTACGCCGAGGTGGGGGCGAAGGTGGTCATCGCCTCCAATCAGGAGGAAGCGGGTCGGAAGCTGGAGGAGACGCTGCGCGCCGAGGGGCGCGACGCGCGCTTTGTCTACACCGACGTCACCTGTGAGGAGAGCGTCCGTAATCTGGTGGCCCAGGCCGTGGCGACCTACGGACGCATCGATGGGGTACACTGCAACGCCGGCGCCTGGGCGCCGGGAAAGGTGACCGAGTTCAGCGATTCCGCCTGGAATCTGATGATGGGAGTGAACGTGAAGGGCGTTCTGTGGACCGGCAAGCACGTCATCCCCGTCATGGAGCAACAGGGCAAGGGCGTCCTGCTGATCACCACCTCCGTCGCCGCGCACATCGGCTTCCCCCAACACGTGATCTACTGCGCATCGAAGGCGGCGCTGGAGGCGATCATCCGCTGCCTCACCACGGACCACGCTGGCGTGGTCCGCGTGGTAGGCATCTCGCCCGGCACCATCGACACGCCGATGCTGGCCGCCACCTGCGCGGGCTGGGACAAGCCCAAGGAGGAACTCTACGCAGAGGTGGCCCAGCGCATCCCGGTACGCCGCCTTGGCCAGCCCGTGGATATCGCGCGTGCCGGCGCCTTCCTGCTCAGTGACGATGCCGATTACATCAACGGCGCCATCCTCACCATGGATGGCGGCACGATGGTGCTGCCGCCCTGGTAGGATCCGAGATAGACGCACCGGGATGGACCCGGGCGGGCCCGGGTCCATCCCACCTCCCCATCACAACTTGACGATCTCGCCTGTCGCTGCGGATTGCTCGGCGGCCAGGCAGGCGCGAACCGCCTCGCGCGACTCCTCCGGGGTAATCACAGAGGGCCGCTCGCCCTGGGCCACGCAGTTGGCGAAGTAGGCCAGCTCGTCGCGCAGAGCCCCCGCGCGCGCCCCATGCAGCTGCGGCCAGTAGGTAGTATCCGGCGAAGTCCAGCCATCCTTGGTGCAGACGGAGAAGTTCGGGTGCACCTCGTGGATATGGATCGAGCCCTCGGTGCCGATGATCTCCATGCGCTCGTCGATCTGGAAGGCTGTTTTGTCTGGCAAGAACCACACGTTCTCAAGCACGCCGATGGCGCCCGTATCGAAGCGGTACATCGTCCACCCCAGATCCGGATGCTCGAAGCCGCGAACATTGAGCGATTGGGCATAGGCCGAAACCACCTTCGCTCCCGAATACCAGAGCATCAGGTCGGTATCGTGGACGCCGTCCCCGATGATCGGGCCGATCTTGGGGAGGACATCGGCGCCGACCCATGCCGGGATGTTGCGCCGGGCGTACATCGAGACGATCTTGCCGATCTTGCCCTCGGCGATGGCCGTCTTCGCGGCGGCATAGCGCGGGTTGAAGCGGCAGATATGCCCCACCATGAAGAACTTGTCGGTGGCGTTGGCCGCAGCCACGATGGCATCACAGTCCTCGACGGTAGAAGCCATCGGCTTCTCAAGGAAGACGTGCTTGCCTGCCTTCAGCGCGGCCACGGCAGGCGCCCGATGCTGGTCCCACATCGTGACCACGCTGACGGCCTCCAGCTCTGGATCGGCCAGCATCTTGTTGTAATCCGTATAGGTGCGCTGAACCCCAAAACGCTCGGCCACCTCGGCAAGCCGGGAGGGCGTGCGCGTGCAGAGCGCGTACATCTCCACGTTGGGGATGGCTGCCAGCGCCTCGCAGTGCTTCTCGCCGAACCACCCCAAACCGATCACCCCATACTTGACCGACTTCATCCCATGACCTCCTGTCTCAGTACCGACCGGACCCGGTCTCGACCGGGGAAGGCTTGCCCGCCTATTCCGCGTCCGACCACCGAGATCCTCCTGCCTCCCTCGCATCGACAGAGGCATCGATCCTGCATGAGCCGCTCCGAGAGGATTCCCTGGCACCGGACCGGAATGGTAGCGTACGGCCTCGCGCGCTGCCGCATCGGTAGCAGGGAGCCGCCATCCGCGCTCACCTCAGCGCCGGTCGGGGAGCACCTCTCATGGGGCGATGAGCCGCGTGCAGCCTCCAAAGCTGAACCGGCTTCACGCTTCGCCTGGCCTCAGCGAGCAGGAGATTCCCTTTATTTCGCGCTCTGGTCGGACTCGCCCGCAGAGCCTGGAAAACGCCGATGAGCAGGGAGGGAAGCATGAGGGTGCTGCTTGCACTCTGTCTGGTACTACCATCAATCGTCATGCCGGGCGCGTGCGCCAAGGAAACCGGATCGTTCGCTCGGGTGGATGCGCACGCCGCGAAGGCACCCGCTTCAGCCGAGAAGAGCGTGTCTGCCCTGGCCAACTACCTGGTTCGCCCAGCCAGGAACGATGAGGAGAAGGCCCGCGCGCTCTTCCGTTGGATCACGCTCAAAGTGAGCTACGACACCGCCGGCTATCAATCAGGAGCCCCAGGCGATATGAGTCCGGAGGGGGTGCTGCGCCGGCGCAAAGCCGTCTGCTCCGGCTACGCCGCACTCTTCGAGCACCTGGCAAGGGAAGCCGGGCTCGAGGCGGTGACGATCCGCGGGCACTCGAAGGGGTTCATGGCAGGCACCCATCAGGATAGCGAGCTCAACCACGCCTGGAACGCGGTGAAGATCGAAGGGCAGTGGCGTCTTCTGGACTGCACCTGGGGCGCCGGGCACGTCACGCCTTCGATGAAGTTCGTCCGCCAGTTCTCGGAGTACTACTTCTTGACGCCGCCCGAGGAGTTCGTCTACGGCCACTTCCCGCAAGAGCCGAAGTGGCAACTCCTCGACCGCCCGATGGCCCGCAACGAGTATGAGCGCCTGGTTCCCCTTCGCGCGGACTTCTTCCGCTGCGGGCTGGCCGTGCAGAGCCATCGCTGGGCATCGTTCCGGGCCGAGGATTCGGCGACCGTAACCTTCACCGGTCCGGAAGATGTGCTGCTCCTGTGCAACCTGATGCGCGATGGGAAGGAGCTAGGGCGCTCCTACACGCTCACGCAGCGGGAGAAGGGGAAGATCGTCACGCGGGTGCGCTTCCCGCGGCCTGGCAACTACGTCCTCCGCTATTTCGTGAAGCGACGGAACGAGTCCGAGCCCTATTCCTGGGCGCTCGACTATCAGGTCACCGCCTCGCGTGGCGCCAAAGAACGGGCGGAGTTTCCGAAGACCTACGGCACTTTTCAGGAGCGCGGCGCCCTCCTGGAAGAACCGATGGTCTGGAGGCTGAAGGCGGGGGAGCGCCAGCGCTTCTCACTGCGGGTGCCAGGTGCCGCCGCGGTCGCTGTCTCCGTTGACGGGAAGTGGACCCACCTCCAGCGAACGGGCGACCGGTTTACGGGCGAGGTCGCACTTCGGCCGGGCCCGGTGCAACTCTGCGCCAGCCTCGACCCCGCGAAGCGGAGCTACTCCGTGCTCCTGGAGTATGAGGCGAAGTGAATTTTCATCTGGGCGCCTGGGACGTGGCGCTGGTGGTCGCGGTCTCGGCGCAGGCAACGGTCCTGGCCTACCTGTACGACCCGCGCTGGAAGGCGCTGGTCTGGATGCTTCCTATCCCCTTCACCATGGCCTCTTTGGCAGTGGGGCGCCCCGTGGACGCGACGAATGCACTCGGGTTGCCGCTGCTGTGGGTCTTCACCCACGGGGTGCGCCTGCTCCATCAGGGGGCACGTCTTCCCATTGTGGTCGCCATTGCCCTCTCGACGGGCGTCTACATCGCCGGCGGATGGGTGTTGGCGGATATCGTGCCGACAAGCGACGCGGCGTTCTGGGTCTCCGCGTGCGCCATGCTGCTCATCGGCTGGGTGCTCCAACGCATCGAGCCGAGCCGGGAGGAACCAGGCTACCGCAGTCCCCTGCCCCTCCGATACAAGCTGCCCGCGATCATCGCCGTGGTTACCGCGCTGCTCTTCCTCAAGCGCGGCCTGGCCGGGTTCACCACCCTCTTCCCGATGGTGGGGGTGATCGCCGCCTACGAAGCGCGTTACAGCCTCCATACCATGGCGCGCGCGGTGCCAGGGATCATGCTCACCCTGGTGCCCCTCATGATGGTGTGCCGCTTGCTACAAGGGCGGATTGGCCTGGGCCCCGCTCTGGCCGTCGGCTGGGTCGTCTACCTGGTGCTCCTGGCCCGGCTCACCCGTTCGACCTGGAAGCCACAGGCCGATTCGTGCGCCAGTCAGCGTTGACGCGGTGGCGAACGGGCGCTATAATGATCGCGTGAAGCTGCTTGCCCTCGATGTCGGAAACACCAATATTGTCCTCGGGGTTTTTGTGGACCAGCGCCTGGTCGCGTCGTGGCGGCTCTCGACCGACCGTGGCCGCACCGCCGACGAGTACGGCGTTCTGGCCACGCTGTTGCTGGCGCAGGCCGGCCTCTCTCCCAAAGACGTGGGGGGAATTGCCGTCTGTAGTGTCGTGCCGCCGCTGGACCACACGCTGCATACCCTCTTGACGCACACCTTCGACGCCCCGATCCTGACCGTGGATCACTCTACGGATACAGGGATCCGTATCTGCTACGAGACACCCGGCGACGTGGGCCCAGACCGGATCGTCAACGCGGCCGCGGCATATCACCTGGTAGGAGGGCCGTGCATCGTGGTCGATTTCGGCACGGCCACGACCTTCGACGTCGTCACCCGCGACGGGGAGTATCACGGCGGGGCGATTGCCCCGGGCATCGGCATCTCCATGGAGGCGCTCTTCGCCCGGGCGGCGCGCCTCCCGCGGATCGATCTGGCGCGCCCGCCGCGCGTGATCGGGAAGACCACGCGTGAGAGCATGCAGTCGGGTTTCGTCTTCGGGTTCGCCGGTCAGGCGGATGCCATCATCTCGCGCCTCTGCGCCGAGCTGGGGCCCGAGACCCGGGTGGTCGCCACTGGCGGCCTAGCCGAGCTGATCGCTCCGGAAACGCAGAGCATCCGCCACATCCGCCCGGACCTGACGCTCGAAGGCCTGGAGATGATCTGGCGGAGACAGCAGCGCTGACCTCCGTCCCCGGCGAAGGCCTGAATGCGAGAGAAGCGTGGCCTTCACCGGGGGGCCCTACCTACAAAGCACTGGCCGGGTTGTAGCGGATGAAAAGATTCGCATGGGGCCCCGTCTCTGCCGCAGGGATGTAAAGCGTCCGGTAGGGATCCGTAGGCGTGCCCTGCTCGTAATAGATCGGGTGTCCTTCCACGGCGTGCCCGATACGGACCAGCGGCAGCGTCCCGCCGAACCGCCGCGCTTCGACCGCCTCCCAGGAGAGGCCACCATAGGCGAAGGTTCGCGGCAGGCCACCGTACTCCAGTACCGCGGTGATGCTATTCACGTCGAGCGCATCCTTCGAAGAGAGCGTTGCCAGTACCCTGTGGGAGAGCTCGAGACCAACGACGGCCAGTAGAACGAGCGCCGCAAGTCCCCCCACGATCCCGATGCGGAAGCCAGAGCTTTGACGACGCCCGATACCTAGTTGCGACATCCTTGTCCCTCCCGTGCTACGTTACCCCGGGCGGGGAGGGCGAAAACGGCGGGCCACCGCGCTGCGCCATTGCCATCGCCCACCCACTCGCTCCGCGCCGTGGCGCCTCGCAAGGCCAACGGTGCCACGGGCGACTTCCCTATCTGCCCGTGATGAGGGGTTCACCGCCCCGCCCACAAGGATCCCCCTCCAGAGAAGCGAACAGGGGGATCAAACCTGGCTCTGCTGCGTGAGGGAGGTTGACGATGAGAGTACTTCCGCTGCTGATCCTGGCCGTTGGCATCTGCTGTTTACCGGGCGCGGCGCGCGCCGGCGAGCGTTTTGAGATCGAACCGGTGGCCTATGCCGGGCCCGAGGCCGCACAGGCGGCCTGGGAACCGCAGTTCGGCTCACAGCCGGTGGTGCTGGCCCCGGAGAAGACCCCGGACGGCAAGCCCGCGCTCGCGTTTCCATGCGACATGGCGCAGTTGGATGAACGCGCCTGCTGGGACCGCGTCGTCACGCTGGATCTCTCCCGCTTCGGGCGCATCGCCTTCTGGGTGAAGGTGGAGGGCGACCGCACGGCCATCTCAGGCACCAACATCTACTTCAACGCGGGTGGCGGGTGGTATGGCAGCGGGTTCTCGCTCCCCTCCACCGGCTGGCGCAAGATCGTGATCGACCGCGGCGCGTTCCGCACCGAGGACTCGCCGCAGGGCTGGAACGCGATCAAAGCGATCCGGATCTCCTTCTGGAAGGGGCAACCACGAAAGACCACCGTCTACTTCGGCGGAATGGAAGCCATCGCGAGCGACGTGGTCCTCGTCCGCAACTCGCGCGCCGGGAAAGAGGCAGAGAGCTCTACGCAGCAGACGGCCCACATCCTGAAGCGCGCCGGCATCGACTGCGGCACGATTGACGATCTCGATGTGGAAGCGGGCCTGCTGAAGGGGAAACGGATCGCCATCTACCCGCACAATCCGAAGCCATCCGAGAAGGAGCTGGAGCAGTTGCGGGCGTTCATCGCCGACGGAGGCAGGCTGCTGGCCTGCTACTCGCTCCCCCCCGGCCTCGCGGAGATACTGGGGCTGGAGAGCGCCGGCTGGCAGCAACAGAAGTTCCCCGGGCAGTTCAGCGCGATGCGCTTCGTTCCAGACAGGCCAGCCGGCCTGCCGGCGGAGGCAAAACAAGCCTCCTGGAACGTGACGGTCGCCCGTCCTGCGGCCCAGGGGACGCGCGTCATCGCATGGTGGTTCGACCAGGAGGGCAAGGAGACCGGCATCCCCGCCATCCTCCTGAGCGATAAGGGCGCCTTTATCTCGCACATCCTCCTGCGCGACGATCCGGAGAACAAAGACCGCCTGGTGCGCGCGCTGCTGGGCCATTTTGACCCGCACATCTGGGAAGATGTCGCGGGGAGCGCCGTGGCAGCGGTGGGTCAGGTGTCGCAATGGGAGAAGTTCGCAGACGCCGAGGCAGGGATTCTGGAGCGCGCGAAGGCCGCCGGGCGCACGGGAGCCGTCACGCCGGAGCTCACGGCGGCGCGCGCTGCCTGGGAGAAGGCGCAGGCCCACCTCCAGGCAAAGCAGTACTCCGAGGTTCTGGAGCCGGCCGCGGAAGCGCGGCGGAGGCTGCACGCCGCCTACGCGCGCTGCCAGCCTGCGCGCGAGGGCGAGTTCCGCGCCCTGTGGTGCCACTCGGCCTACGGCGTCTCCGGGCTCACCTGGGAGGAAGCCATTCGGCGGCTGAAGGAGAATGGCTTCAACGCCGTGGTGCCAAACATGCTGTGGGGTGGCGTGGCGGACTATCCAAGCAAGGTGCTCCCGGTCCGCGCGTCGGTAGCTGAGCGCGGCGATCAGATCGCCCTGTGCGTGGAAGCAGCCAGGAAGCACGGCGTGGAGGTCCATGTCTGGAAGGTGAACTGGAACTGCTCCGGCGCCCCTAAGGAGTTTGTCGACCGGATGCGCGCCGAAGGCCGCCTGCAAAGGACGAGTGGCGGCGCGGAGCAGCCCTGGCTCTGCCCTTCCCATCCGGAGAACTTCAAGCTGGAGCGCGAATCGATGCTTGAAGTGGTACGCAACTACGACGTAGATGGCATCCACTTCGACTACATCCGCTATCCGGGCGGCGACAACTGCTTCTGCGATGGCTGCCGCCAGCGTTTCGAGGAGAGCGCCGGCGTGAAGGTGGAGAAGTGGCCGCAGGATGCTCGCCGGGGCGGCGCCCACTACGAGGCCTATCAGGAGTTCCGACGCGGGAGCATCACCCGTCTGGTGCAAGCGGTGGCCGAAGGCTCGCGCGTGATCAAGCCGTGGGTGAAGGTCTCCGCCGCCGTCTTTAGCGGCTGGCCGGGGTGCCGCGATAGCGTCGCGCAAGACTGGGGCCACTGGGTGGAGCAAGGTTACCTCGACTTCGTCTGCCCGATGAACTACACCAACTATGACGACGGCTATCGCACCACGGTGCAGATTCAGCGCGACCTGATCGCGGCGCACATCCCCTTCTACCCCGGGGTGGGCGCCTCGGCCCCCGGCCTCCCGGTGACGCAGGTGATCGACCAGATCCAGATCGGGCGCGCCGAGGGTTCCGATGGTTTCATCATCTTTAATTACGCCGGCGAGGTGGCCCACGAGCATGTGCCCACCCTCGGCATGGGCGCCACCCAGGGGGAGACCACTCCCCCGCACAACGCACCCGTGATCGAGTGGCGGGTGATGCAGGGCGGCCGGGCCACCGGCGGTCGTTTTCCCCAGCTCGCGCACCGGCGTACCATCCAAGGCGGTCACGCTCACGGTGGCTTCAGCGGAGCGGATCGCTTCGCGCAGGGATCCGCGCGTCGTCACCGTTG
>DUUU01000441.1 GCA_012841485.1 Armatimonadota bacterium | reverse complement strand
GGCCGCGGGCTCACCCCCTGGGAGTGCGCCGGCTCCCGCCGCATCGGGTACACCGCCGGCGCCCGCGGGCACGCCGGCCGGCACGCCCTCACCGGATGCCTCCCAAGAGACGCGGCGCTTAATCGATGCCGCCTCGGCGCAATTCGAGCGCGCTCAGGAGGCCATGCGCAAGGGCGATTGGACGACCTATGGCAGCGAGATGAAGCAGCTCCAGCAGTCGCTTGAGCGGCTGCGCCAGGTCTCCTCCCAGTAGTTTCAGGGGTGCGAGGGCAGGAAAAGCCCCGCCCTCGCACCCTTGACCCGACCACTCTCCGTGCGGCTCCCGCCAACCCATCCCTTCCCGTCGCCCCGCTGATCCGGCGCGTATCGCTCTCCTTCCCTGCCGTCTCTCTCGGGTGCTGATCCCCTTCGTGATGCCCGGCAGGAGCACGCCCGACGGGGTTCTGTTTGACCCCTCACCCCACCGGGAAATCTGCGCGGTAGCGAACGCGGCGGAGGGGGGCAGATGATACGCAGGTGCATGGGGATATGCTTGTTGTGGGTGGTGGGGCTCTGGGCCACCAGCCTCGTCCCGGCCGAGGCCACTGTGTTGCGCCGCGGAAACGTGGTCACCATCGGGCCCGGGCAAGTCGTGGAGGATGATCTGGTCGTTGCCGCGCAAAGAGTGGTTGTAGAGGGCACGGTCCGCGGCGATCTGATCGTGACGGCCACCAGCTTGCGCGTGCCGGGACGCGTGACCGGGAATCTGTTAGGGCTGACGCAATCGCTGGAGGTGCCGGGCACGGTGGATGGTAGCCTGCGCGCCGCGACCCAGATCGCCTCGATCACCGGCCAGGTGGGGCGCAATATATCGCTCGCAACGCAGAACGCCTCGATCGCTCGCGGTGCCAGCATCGACCGGGACGCGCATATTGCCGCGCAGAGCGTGGAGCTGAATGGCACGGTGGGTGGGCAAGCCGGGCTCGCCGCGCAATCCGCCAGCATCGGGGGCACTGTTGCACGGCAACTGCGTTTTGATGGCAACAACCTGACTGTTGGCCCCGCGGCGCGTATCGGGGGCGACCTCGTGGTGCGCTCGCCCAGGCAGGCGGAGATCGCTCCCGGGGCAACGATCGCCGGGCAGGTGCGTCGTCTGCCGGTCGAACCCAGACGGGAGCGAAGGCCTACCCCGGGGCCAGGTGCCGGGCTTCTGTGGTTCAACCTTCTCCTTGCGGTGGCACTCTTCATTGTCGGCGCAGTCGGTCTGGCGCTGGTGCCACGCTTCCTGCGCTCGGCGGCGAATCAACTGCGGGAGAAGCCGGGATGGAGCATCGTGTGGGGCATCATGCTCTTCATCATTGTTCCCATCGCGGCGCTGGTGGTGGGCTTCACCCTTGTGGGAATCCCGCTCAGCCTCCTGGCGTGGGCGGTGTGGGGATTCGCGGTTCTCTTCGCCGCCATCCCGGTCGCGCTCTACCTGGGGCGCGAGTTCACCGGGTGGCTCCGCCGCGGGGCGCCGCTCTCTCCCTACGCCAACCTGGCCATCGGCCTGGCGCTGATCGCCCTCGTCGCCGCGATTCCCGTCGTGTGGCTATTCGTGTGGCTAGCGGTTGTCTTCTTCGGGG
>DUUU01000440.1 GCA_012841485.1 Armatimonadota bacterium | reverse complement strand
CCCACAGCTGGTTCTTGTAGTTGGGGTCGGTAGGGTTGGTGATTCCGTTGCCCGTCCAGTTCCCAAGCGGCGCCGTCGCTGGGTAGAACGCGCTGCCCGCCTTGTACCACTTGACATGCCCGTCGACGAAGGTGACGTTGGCGCCATCGCCGTGCCGCCACGCAGGGCGGGCAATATACTGGTAAGTGGTCATGTGCGGCGGGTTGATATGCGCCGGGTTGTAGTTGCCGCCGGTGTCATTCCACGCGCCATCGGCGAAGGCTACCGTCTCCGAAGGGCTCTGGATAGAGGCCATCGACCGGGTACCATTCGCCGTGCCATCGCCCAGGTAAAAGTAGTTGTAGCCGTACGCGAGCACACCCTGCGGGCCGGATGGGCATCTCAGCACGCCCGTGTTCTTCAGATAGGGCTCGAGCATCTTGTCCCAACCACCGACGTTCGCCAGGTTGTAATGGACCAGGGTCTCGTCATAGTCCTGGGTGTACTGCATCGCCGCCAGGCCGATCTGCTTCAGGTTGCTCTGGCAGGTGGACTTGCGCGCGTTCTCCCTTGCTCGCGCGAACACGGGAAAGAGAATCGCCGCCAGGATGGCAATGATCGCTATGACGACGAGCAATTCGATGAGCGTAAATCCCTTCTGCTTCATGCGGTTCCCTCCTCTTCCTGCGCGGGGTATAGCAACCCCCTGGTACGGAGACTGTCTGTGCCTCACGCCATCATTATAGCACACGAGCGAAAGGATGCGATCAGAATTTTGGTGATAATTCGCAGAGATGCCATCGAAAGGAGTGGCACGCCCTCGCTCCGGGTGACACGGGAAGTGCCGGCGAGCGCAAAGGGGGGATGGACGCCTCGCGTGCCGAATGCTACCTTGCGGCTCATCGGGGCTGCCTGCTCCGCCAGGAGACCAGGAGCGGGCGTGAATAGGAGGAGACGAATGAGGCGAGAGGTACGCTGGGAGCGCATGTTCGCGGATGAGCTGGATGCAGCGTTTCAGGAGTGCCCGGTTGTCTACCTACCTTACGGCCTCTGCGAGCCCCACGGCCCGCAGAACGCCCTGGGCATGGACGGGCTGCGAGCTCACGCCTACGCCTGCCACGCCGCGCGGGAGCACGGTGGGATCGTGGCGCCCCCCTTCTTCTGGAACGTTCATGAGCTCGGGATCTACGCGGCCTGGGCCCACCCGCTCATCGGGGAGGCAACGCCCTGGCTCACCGCAGTGCCCCCCTGGCTTTTCTTCCATGAGATCTGCTACCACGTGCGCTCCATGGATGCCCTCGGCTTCAAGGCGATCCTCCTCTTCTCCGGCCATGACGGTCCGCACGGTCGAGATTTCAAGATGCTGGAGAGTATCCTCCAGCCGCATTTTGCCGCGCGCCTCTGCTTCCTGACCGACGCGTCGGCGCTCCAGCTGGAGGGCTTCCACCATGCCGGCAAGATCGAAACCTCGCTGCTGTGGGCGGCGGAGCCGGACTGCGTCGACACGTCGCGCTTCCCGGCGCCCGATGACCCCGGCCCGCACTTCGCGATGGGCCCGGATGCGCGGGAGGCCGACCGCCGCCTGGGCGAGGAGCTGATCGCCCGCTTCGCCAGTGCGCTCGCCGCGAAAGCGAAGGAGCTGCTGGAGGCGTATGACCGCCTGCGGCCACAGCGCCGGCCGCTCACTTTTGAAGAGACCGAGCGGATCTGGCAGGAGGAGATTCGCCCGCGAATGGGCGAGATGGCCT
>DUUU01000439.1 GCA_012841485.1 Armatimonadota bacterium | reverse complement strand
GCAGGCGCGCGCGCTGGCCCGGCGTGGGCATTGGATCGGCTCGCACACCCGCACCCACCGCGAGTTACCGCTCCTGGACGAGGCCGCCCTCGCGGCGGAGCTGCTTGGGTCTCGCCTGGACCTACAGCGTCAATTGGGACAGCGCGTGCATCTCCTGGCCTATCCCTACAGCCAGGTGGATGATCGCTGCCGCCAGGCAGCGCGCGCCGCCGGCTACCGCGCCGCGTGCGCCGGCGAGGGCATCGATTACCACCGGTGGTGCCTCGACCGGGTGAACACCGCGGAGGCTTCGCTGCCCCTCTTCCTGGCAAAGCTGTCGCCGTGGTTCTACCTCTTCCGGCGGGCGAGAGCGCGGAGATGGTAAGCATCATCATTCCAGCCCACAACGTGGCGGAATTCATCGCAGACGCGGTTCGCTCGGCACTGGCGCAGAGCTATCCCCGGGTTGAGGTAATCGTGGTCAATGATGGCTCCACCGATGGCACGCCGGAGGTGGTTCGCGGCCTCGGGAGGGAGGTGCGCCTGATTCACCAGGAGAACGCCGGCCCGAGCGCGGCACGCAACGCCGGATTGGCCGCGGCGCATGGAACGCACGTCGCCTTTCTCGATGGCGACGATGCCTTTGACCCCACGCGGGTCCAGGTGCTGATGGATGCGCTCCGCGAGGCTTCGCCCGCCGCCGCCTTCGCCACGACCGATGCCCGGCTGTGGGACGGAACGTGCTTCCTCCGACGTTTCGCGATCTCCACGCCCGTTCCAGGAGAGCGCGACCTGAGCACCTTCCTGGATGAGACGTGGTGCTACATCGGGATACTGGCCCGGCGCGACACGCTCATCGCGGCCGGTGGGTTCCGCCCTGAGCTGCGGCACTGCGAGGATTATGACCTCTGGCTGCGCCTGCTCGCCGACGGAAAGACGTATGCGTATATTCCGAGGCCCCTCTATCACTATCGCGTGCGCGAGAGCAGCCTCTCGAACGATACGCCCCGGCAGATTGGCGCGGCGCTCCGGGTGGAGCGCGATGCTCTGCGCACTCTTCCGCTCTCGTGGAGGCAGCGGCGCCGGCTTGCCTTCCTGGCCTGGGAAGACCGGGCACGGCTCCATGCGATGGACGCAGAGAGGGCACGCGCCGAGGGAAGAGGGTTGGCCCGGGGAGGTCACCTGGCGGCGCGCGGGGCGTGCCACGGCATCCGGGCGGCACTGCGGCCCGGGGTATGCCTCTCTCGTCTGGCGCATCGGGGAGGTGCGGCATGGATGCCCCGGTGAGCGCGACGCGCTCGATGGCGCGCGGCGCCCTCGCGATGATGGTCTCGCAGGGCGTCACCTGGTCGGCCACGCTGGTGCTCACGCTCTACATGCCCCGGGCTCTGGGCGCCGCCGGATATGGCCGGCTCCAGTTCGTGCTTTCTCTCATCAGTATCTTCGCCCTCTTCATCGAGCTGGGCGCCACGATGCTGATCACGCGCGAGGTGGCGCGTGACCGCTCGCGCGCTCCCGCCTATCTGATCCACGCGCTCCTGCTGCAAGCGGTAACCGCCCTGGCCGCGTTTGCCTGCCTGATCGGCGTGGTGCTGCTCCTGCGCCGCCCCCCAGAGGTGGTCCAGCTCACGTGGGTTCTCGGCGGGGGGATGATTCTCTTCGCGGCGACGGCGTTCCTCAACAGCTTTCTGCGCGGCCTCGAGCAGGTACACTACCAGGCCTGGGGATCCGTGCTGGAAAAGGTCCTGGAGGCCGCGGTCATCCTGGCGCTTCTCTCGGCAGGAGGCGGGCTGATCCCGATTGCGTGGGCAATGGTCGGTGTCGGCGCGATCCACCTCGTGTGGACCGCCTACTGGGTGTGGCGGCTCGTGCGCCCGCGCTGGTCGGCGCCGCGCGCGGAGTTCCTGAAGGAGATGGTGCGCGAGTCGCTCCCCTTCTTCCTCTTCGCCCTCTTCGCGCAGATCTACGACAAGGTGGATGTGGCGATGCTGGCGGTGATGGCGAGCGACACGGCCGTGGGCTGGTACAGCGCCGCCTACCGCCTCTTCGAAGCTCTCTTCTTCATCCCGCACATCTTCAGCACGGTCGCGTTCCCGGTCCTCTCCCGCCTCTGGAAGAACAACCCGGAGTCGTATCAGGACGCGGTGCGGCGCAGTTTCCGGCTCCTGTGCGCGGCGGCGGCGGGCGTCTGCGTGCCCGCCGCGGTGTTGGCCGGGCCGCTGGTGGAGTTCCTCTATTCCGAAAGCGAGTTCTCGGGCACGGCACCGACGTTGCGCATCCTCGCCGCCGGGCTGGCGTGCATGTACGTCAACACGCTCTTCGTGATGGTGTTGCAGAGTACCGACCGGCAGGCGGCGTGGGCGAAGGCGGGAGCCGTAGCGGCGCTGCTCAATCCGGTGCTCAACTATTGCCTCATCCCCGGTTTCGGACACCTGGGCGCCGCCAGCGCGACGGTGGTGACCGAGTTCGTCCTGACCGGCGCAGCCCTGCGCGCCTGCCCGTCTGGCCTCTTCGGACGCCGGGAGGTGATGACTGCGGCTCGCGCGCTCGTGGCGGCGGCGATCCTGGCCGTCGGATTGTGGCTCGGTCTGCGCTGGGGGCTGATACCGGCGGTGTTGATCGGCCTGCCCCTCTTCGCGCTCTCGGCGGCCCGTCTGGGCTTGATCACTGCGGCGGACGCGGCGGTCCTCCGAATCAAGCCACGAAGAGGTCGCGGGTTGCGAAGTTTGGCTCGCTGGTGAGGTTCACGCCGAGGCGGCGCAGGCCGCCTTCATCCCCCGGGCTGGGCATGTGCGTCATGTGTACGTCGCACCCGCGCAGCTCCTTGAGCTGCTCCATCGCCAGCTGCGAGGTGGGATTGGTCGCGGCGCTGATGCTAAGCGCGATCAGCGTCTCGCCCAGATCCAGGCTGACCGACCGCGCATTGAGCACGTTGCTCTTCATGTTGCGGATCGAGTCGATGATCGCCGGCGAGAGGAGGTGGAGCTTCTCCGGGAGGCCGGCCAGGCGTTTGATCGCGTTGAGCACCAGGCTGGAGGCCGCGTGCATCAGCGGCGAGTTGATCCCGGTGACGATGGTGCCATCCTGAAGCTCGATGGCGGCGCCGCAGAAGATCCCATCGTTGCCCTTGTTCTTGCGCACCGGGCCTTCGAGCGCCGCCGCGCGCGCCGCCCGGACCACCACGCGGTCCTCGGGCGTGATCGCGACCTCGTCCATCTTCATCCGGGCCAGGGAAACGGCCTCCCGATCCACGGATCCCATCGCATACTCGCACGCTGCCCGGAAGTAGCGGCGCACTATCTCCTCACGCGCGGCCTGCCGGACGACCCCGTCATCCACGATCCCGAAGCCGGCGCGGTTGACACCCATATCCGTGGGCGATTGGTACATCGAGTCGCCGCCCGTGATCCGCTCCAGAATGCGGCGTAGCACGGGGAACGCCTCCACGTCCCGGTTGTAGTTGACCGCCGTCTCCCCATACGCCTCCAGGTGGAACGGGTCCACCAGGTTGAAGTCGCGCAGATCGACCGTGGCGGCCTCATAGGCGACATTCACCGGATGCTTCAGCGGGATGTTCCAGATGGGAAAGGTCTCGAACTTGGCGTACCCGGATTTTCGCCCGCGGCGGTAGTCATGGTAGAGCAGGGTGAGGCAGGTGGCCAGCTTGCCGGATCCCGGCCCCGGCCCGGTGACGACGACCAGCGGGGCCTCGGTCTCCACGTGTTCATTCGCCCCATAGCCCTCGTCGCTGACGATGGTCTCCACATCTGTCGGGTATCCGGGGATGCGGCGGTGGGCATAGACGCGGATCCCGCGGCGCTCCAGCTTGTTGCGAAAGATGCGCGCCGATGGCTGATCCTCATAGCGGGTGATCACCACGGCGCGGATCTCCAGCCCCCACTGGCGAAAGTCATCGATCTGCTTGAGCACATCGGCATCGTAGGTGATACCGAAATCCGCGCGGATCTTCTTGCGCTCGATGTCGCCAGCATAGATGCAAAGGATAATATCCGCGCGATCCTTGAGCTGCTGGAGAAGGCGCATCTTCACGTTGGGATCGAAGCCGGGGAGGACCCGGGCCGCATGGTAGTCAAAGAGGATCTTGCCACCAAACTCCAGGTAGAGTTTACCGCCGAACTTCCCGATGCGCTCCTGAATTGCCTGCGTCTGCTCGCGCAAGTACTTTTCGCTATCGAATCCTAGCATTCTCGCCGTGCCGGCCATACTGGTTTTCTGACTCCTTGCCTGATTCCGGCACTTCGACTCGCAGGGAAGAGGGCCTGGGGTGCCGTCACTGCTCATTATAGCCGAGGCGAGAGCGGATTGCAACAGAACGAAACCACGGCAAGAATTCAGGGTCTGCTGGCGCACCGTTGTCCTGCACACGAAGCCGGCCCATCCTCCGGCCCCGCCGCCGGCGGCGACACCACGGATAAAAGGGGGACGGTCGCGGATGGGAGTGTGCGGGTCTCCCGGCTTTCCTGACTCGCGGCGCCGCGCTGGCCTCAGGGGAGGTACCGTGTGGGTGTGGCAGCAGATGCCGGAGGGGCTCGAGCTGCCAGCACGCGGTTTCGGAGCCCGAGGGGGAGGGAGCGCGGTGAGGGGGTGGGGCGGATCCGACGGCTCGGACCTGCCCCCCCACCCCTGAATCCTCCCCGTTCACCGAAGGAGGAGCGTCACGATCTCAAACGGCTTGATGTCGAGGCGGATCGTGCCGTTGCTCACCGGCACTTCTTCGATGGGATCCTCCATCAAGTCGGCCAGGTAGGCTTGCTTCACCGGCAGCCTCGTGGAGAGCGCCACCGAGCCCCGAGTGTTGTGCGCTTCGTAGAGGCGCACCACCCACGCATCCTCCCTCTCCGCACGCTTCACCACCTCCACGAAGACGTTGGGGTTATCGACCGTGAAGAAAGAGCACTCCGCGGGAAGCTCGCCCGAACGCGGCTTCACGGATACCGCGCGCAGTGGCACGTTCAGGCGGTAGCCCTCGGCCACCACTTCGCCACAGCGCAGGTCTCCCGGGTGGGGATAGAGCGAATAGGTGAAGCAGTGATGCCCCATATCGGCGTTCGGGTCCGGGTTCTTCGGAGCGCGCAGCAGGCTGAGGCGAAGGGTGTTGCCCAGCACGTCGTGGCCGTACTTGCAGTCGTTGAGAAGGGCGACACCATAATCTCCCTCGCTGAGATCCACCCACTTGTGCGCCACCACCTCAAAGCGGGCCAGATCCCATGACGTATTGCGGTGCGTGGGGCGCTCCACGTGCCCATACTGGATCTCGAAGGTCGCCCGGCTGGCGTTCAGATCCACCGGGAACGCCACCTTCAGGAGCTTGTTGGACTCGTGCCACTCCGCCTCCGTCACGAAATCGACGCGGCCGCTCCCCGCCAGGAGTTGGATCCGCTGGCGGATCTCGGAATCCCCGAAGCGGCGCACGATCTCCACGGCGCCGCGCACCGGCCCGGCCTCCACCACGCGGATCTCGCTCAGCTCGGTCAGGTCGCGCCCTGTCTCGGCATAGAAGGCATCGATGTCCCAGGCTTCCCAGTTGTTGGGCCGGTCGTCGAAGAGCTGGAGGAGATTCGCCTTCGCCCCCGGCGCCAGCACCTCGCGTCCCTGGCGCTTGTCAAAAACGCGCGCGATCAGGCCGTGCTCGTCCAACTCGATGCGCAGGAGCCCATCCTCCAACGACCGCTCCGTCACGCTCACCCTCGTGGGGGCTGCATCTGGCTCATCATCGGAGAGATCATACAACGCATAGCCATGCTCCGGCGCCTCGGCGACAAAGAGGAGATACCGCTCGCCCGCGATGGCCGTCTCCTGCACCGGATGCAGGCGGCCGCGCGGGTCTCGCACCGAGCGGGGCGTCGGCCCCTGGATCGGCACCGTGACCGCGCCGCGGTGCGCCCGGCTCAGACTGTTCCAGACGACGACCGGCTGGCGGCAGCCCGCCGTATCGATCCCCTCGGAGAGGCTTGCCAGCGCGCTCGTGACGATCTCCTCGCCCTCCCGCTCGACCTCCGCATACTGCTTGCGCGAGTCCTCATAGACCCAGCCGATGGATGATCCTGGAAGCACATCATGGAACTGGTTGAGGAGCACGAGCTTCCAGCACCGGTCGAGCGTGGCGGCCGGGTAGCTCGCCATCGCGCGGGGCCGGATCGCGGCAAAGAACTCGGCGTCGCGGAGCAGCAACTCGCAGCGCCGGTTCATGCGCTTGTTGTGCGCCTGAGTCGTGTAGGTGCCCCGATGAAGCTCCAGATAGAGCTCGCCAACCCAGAGGGGCAGGTCCTTGGCCTCGGCCTCGGCGCGCCGGAAGAAGTCGCGCGCCAACTCCTGCTCCACCCGCGGCACGCCATCCAGGTTCTTGACACGCTCCGCCGCCTCCAGCATCTCCTTGGTTGGGCCGCCTCCGCCATCGCCGTAGCCAAAGAGGTAGAGCCACGACCGGGCACGGTCGGCCTCTTTGAAGGTGGCTTCGCCCCGGCGCAGCTCCTCCGGGGTGTAGACGCTGTTGTAGCTATTCGCCGGCAGGAAGTGAGAGAAGACCCGGGTGCCGTCGATCCCCTGCCACAGGAACGTGTGGTGCGGGAACTGGTTGAACTGGTTCCAGGAGATCTTCTGCGTCATGAAGTAGGGAACGCGCGCCTTCCGCAGGATCTGCGGCAGCGCCGCGGAGTAGCCGAAGACATCGGGCAGGTAGAGCACGTCTGTCTCGAAACCGAACTCCTCCATGAAGAAGCGTTTCCCATGCACCACCTGGCGGACCAGGCTCTCGCCGGAGGAGAGGTTGCAGTCGGCCTCGACCCACATCGCGCCAACGGGCTCCCACTGCCCGGCAGCCACGGCTTCTTTAATGCGCGCGTACAGCTTCGGATAGTGCTCCTTCGTGAAAGCATAGAGCTGCGGCTGGCTCTGCCCAAACCTATAGTTGGGGTAGCGTTCCATATAGCGCAGGGCCGTGGAGAAGGTGCGCGCGCACTTGCGAACCGTCTCACGCAGGGGCCACAGCCAGGCGACGTCGATGTGCGCGTGCCCGATGGCGCTCACCCGCGTGCTGGACGCGCGCGCTGGCAGCGAGAGTGCCTGTGCCAATGCCTCGCGGGCTGCCTCGGGTCCTTGCCCTGTCAGGTAGCGGTTGGTGCTCTCGTTCAGGTCATAGAGGAGTTGTGCTTTGCGTGGGTCGCCCTTGGGCAGGGCCTTCATCAGATCCAGGAGCACGCGAAAGTCGTTGAAGAGGTCCCAATGCGCCCGGTCGAAGCGCGCAAGGTGAGCCTGCCGCAGCTCGAACGGCTCTGGCACGCGCGCAAGGCCGCTGGTCTCGCCCATGGCGGAGATGCCGAAAAGGTGGTTGCCCGCGGCTTCAACGTATAACTCCACCGGCTGGCCGGCGACGCCGCGCTCCGCAAGAAGGTAATCCGAGCGGTTGGCATCCAGACCCTGGCCAGGGCTATCGCCATCCCACACGAGCGCCTCGGAGGAGGTGTCGATCAGGGCCACGACCTCATGGCCGGCAAACGCCTCGGGGATGGCGCCGCGCAGGCGAAACCACGCCGTGGACCATACCGGCCCCCACCGGAAGCCAGGGGAGACGGTGCGATACTCCTGGCGCATCGCCTCGGAGTACGGGATCGGATCCGGACACTGGAAGACAGCAACCTCCAGCGGCGTGAGATCCTGGTAGATATGGGGCCGAATCTCGTTGTTCAGGCAGCGCTCGAGGCGCTGGGCGGTGAGTTGCGGGTGTTTGAGCATACGCTTCCTCGGCAATCCGGGCAGGCGGTGGAGGGATGCCCTCGTCGTTCCCGATACCGGTTCGGCGCTCCCGAGCGCGCTCCTCCCACGGCTGCCCGGCAGGGGAAAGCCTCCGGCAGGACCTTGCTGGCCCCACCTGCTCTCCCCCCGGCTGGACCAGAGCTCCGGGCAGGCAAGGCGCGGCGCCGCACCCTGCCCGCCCGCGAAGCGAAACCTACTGCCCTGGCTTGTGGGATTTGGGCCGGACCGGCTTGCCGCTCTTGGCGCTCTCCCAGATCGCCTCGGCGATGGCGAGCGAGGCGGCGCCGTCGTAGAGCGAGGAGCGGTTCTCCACCTCTCCGCGAATGCACTGCGCGAAGTGACGCAGCTCGCCCTCGTAGCCCAGCCAGCGCCCGCCCAGGCCGTAGGAGACGGCGTGCGGCAGCGCGTACAGTCCCTCGCGCCACGGCCCCAACTCCGGCGCCCATCGCTCGCGCGGGCGGTAGTTCACGTGGATCATATCCTCGACATCCACGCTGCAGAGGAGGCCAGAGACGTTCAGCGTCTCGCGAATGTTCCAACTCGGATCATCCGTGGCGTTGCTATTGAGCAGGCCGACCGCGCCGTTTTCGAACTGGAGGGTGACGGCGAAGGCGAAGCAGCCCTCGCCACGGTCACAGAGGCGGGCGTAGAGCTCCGTCACATCGCCTCCGAAGTAGCGGGCCAGATCGAAGGCGTGGCACTGGTTGCCGATGAGGCAGACGAGGGCGCGATCCTCGATTCCCCAGATGGAGGGGTAGGCGCCATGGGTGTAGCGCACGCTCACCATCGAGACCGGCCCAAACTCCTCGCGCTGGGTGATCTCCTTCGCCTTCTCGTAGGCCGTCGCAAACCGCTTCATGAAGGCGGTCATCCCGAAGGTGCCGGCCTTGCGCGCGGCCTCCGCCAGGTCATAGGCGTGCTGAAAGTCGATTGCGGACGGCTTCTCCACAAAGATGGGGATGCCCCGCTCCAACACCTGCAGGCCCACCTCGTAGTGCATCTGTGGAGGGCCAGAGATGCACACTCCTTCGGGCTTCTCCTTGTCGAGCATCTCCTCGACGCTGGCATAGGCGCGGCGCGCGCCCCAGGTGCGCTGCGCCACCAGTCGCTTCTCCTCGATCTGGTCGACCACCGCCACCAGGTCGATCTCCGCGATCCGCGCAAACTGCGGGTAGAGCGCCCCCGAGGCATGGCCCCCGCAGCCAACAAAGGCGATTCTCACCTTGTCCGACATAAGCTCCACTCCTCACATTGCAGCGTGCCGCCAGCCGGTCCCGCGGCCGTGCTGTCTGAGGATTACCGCAAGCGCGCCCGCATTCCTGCCGGTCTCCCGGCCTGCAGTTGGGCAGGGCCGCTTCAGCGCCTCTCGATCACCGGGCGCCACTCTTGACGCCCCTCTTTCCGGGTGCTAGAATGAAGTAGGAGCCGGGTGCGAGTCGGCCGCCAGGAGTTCGAGCGCCTGCTGAAGGATAACCTATGCAGGAGAGAGTGGGCGTTTCGGCAACGGGAGCAAGAGCGAGCGGCACCGCATCTGCCGGGTGATGGAATGGCACCGGCAGATGGAGGCCGCGAGGGGCAGAGGCGGCCTCATCGGACGGAAGAAGTCCATCCCCGCAGGGACCACGTTTCACTAACGGGGTAGTGTGGTAAAATCAAGCGGTGCGTGTCGCCCGCGAGGGCCGTCGCAGAGGGAGGCCTCACAGTGTTCGTACTTGCTCTCCCACTCGATTCCACCGTGGCGGTGATCGCTGTCAGTGCCTCCAGGCCATCGCGTCGCGACGCAGCGCCGCCTGGGGGCGGGCCACTCCGGAGTTGCTCGATCACGTGATAGGGCCGTGCTTCTGGGAAAACAGTTTGAATGAGAGGGGAGACCAGGAGCCATGAACTTGACCATCGACATCAGCCGTGTGGACAACGCGACCATCCTCACCCTTGCCGGCGAACTCGACGCCTATACCTCGCTGGAACTGCGAGATACGGTCGTGCGTCTGGTTGAGGAGGGGGCGCGGGCGCTCATCATCAACTTGGAGAAGGTGGACTTTATCGACAGCGTTGGCCTCGGAACGCTGGTGGGCGGTCTGAAGCGCTTGGTCGAGCACGGTGGGAGCTTGCGCCTGGTCTGCGTGAACCCAGAAATTCAGAAGGTGTTCGATATCACCGGTCTCTCCAAGATCTTCGCCATCCACAAGACGAACGAGGAGGCGCTGAAGCACGTGACGCCAGCGGCTGCCGGAAACTCATGAAACACACAGCACTTTATGCCGAACACCGCCGGCTCGGCGCCACCCTGGTCGAGTTCGCGGGATGGGAGATGCCTGTCTCTTATTCGGGCATCCTGGATGAAGCGCGCGCCGTACGGCAGGCGGCCGGCCTCTTTGATGTGAGTCATATGGGCGTCCTCCAGCTCCGCGGTACCGACGCGCGCGCGGAGCTAGAGCGCCTGGTGACGTGTGCCGTGCGCGATCTCCCCCCCGGCCGGGTGCGCTATGGCTTGATGCTCGCCCCCAACGGGGGGTTGCTCGATGACCTGTTGATCTACTCGCTGGCGCCCGACGACCTGTGGGTGGTGGCGAACGCCGCCAATGCCAGCCGCGACCTCCAGTGGATCCAAGAGCACGTCAGCCCCGGAGTGCAGGTCACGCCCCATTTCGGCGCGGTCGCCATCCTGGCCCTGCAGGGCCCGCGCGCGCTAGAGATCGCCGGCGCGGCTACCGGTCAGGACTTCGCCCCCCTTCGCCGCTTCGGCTTTGCCCAATGGGACTTCGACGGCGCCGAAGTGATCACGTCGCGCACCGGCTACACGGGGGAAGATGGCCTGGAGTTCTTCTGCCCGACCGAGAAGGCCCTCGGGCTATGGGAGCGCCTGCTGGATGCCGGTCGTGACAACGGGCTGCTCCCCTGCGGGTTGGGCGCGCGCGACGTTCTGCGGATCGAGGCAGGCAACGCGCTCTACGGTCACGAAGTGAACGAGGAGACGAATCCGGTAGAGGCCGGGCTGATGTGGGCCGTGAATCTGGATAAGGGCGATTTTGTCGGGCGCGAGGCCGTGCTGGATGCCCGCTCCACCCCGCCCACCCGTCGCCTCACGGGGCTCGTCATGGAGGAGGCGGCCATTCCCCGCCAGGGAGCGCCGGTCGGAACCGATACGGAAGCCACCGGGGTCGTCACCAGTGGAACGTTTTCACCAGCGCTCGACCGGGGAATCGCGCTGGCTTACCTTCCTCCCGCGGAGGCGGTGCCGGACCGATCCGCTTGGGTGGAGCTCCGCGGCAGGCGCCGCCGCGCGCGCGTCGCCTCGCTGCCTTTTGTCCAACGGAAACGTTGAACTCCCGGCGCTCTCGCGCTCGGAAAGCGTGGAACGCTGTTCCCAAATCTTGGAACCCTGAAGGAGATAGCCATGAATCTGCCACCGGAACTGAAATACGCGAAGTCACACGAGTGGGTGCGCGTGGAAGGTGACCTTGCCACCATCGGCATCACGGACTATGCCCAGGATCAGCTCGGCGATGTCGTCTATATTGAGTTGCCGGAAGTCGGGCGCACCCTCCAGCAGGAGGAGGCCTTCGGCTCTGTCGAGTCGGTCAAGGCCGTCTCGGAGCTGCTTGCCCCTGTCGGCGGCGAGGTCGTCGAGGTGAACGAGGAGCTGGTAGATACGCCTGAGACCGTGAACGAGGATCCCTATACCGCCGGGTGGATGATCATCGTGCGCATGGATGATCCCGGCGAGGTCCGGGATCTGCTCACCGCGGAGCAGTATCAGGCATTTGTTGAAGAGGAAGGCTAGGTTTAGCGTGCGATTCCTGCCTGGAACCGAGGAAGACCGGCGGGAGATGCTCCGTCGCATCGGGGCCCCCAGCGTGGAGGCGCTCTTCGCGGAGGTGCCCCAGGAGGGGCGCGTTCAGGGCTCCCTCCGCCTGCCGCCGGCACTCTCCGAGCCCGAGCTACTCGCGCATCTCGGGGATCTCGCCGCGCGTACCATGGGCGCGGCTGAATACTGTTGCTTCCTTGGTGCCGGGGTGTACGACCATTACATTCCCGCGGTCGTGCCCGCGCTCGTCGGGCGCACGGAGTTTCTAACGGCGTACACCCCGTACCAGGCAGAGATCAGCCAGGGCCTGCTCCAGTCAATCTACGAGTATCAGACCCTCGTCTGCCAGCTGACCGGCATGGAAGCGGCGAACGCGTCGATGTACGATGGCGCCACGGCGCTTGCGGAAGCGGCCATCATGGCGGGCGCGGCCACGCGACGCAACCGCTTCATCCTGCCACGCACCGTACACCCCTACTTCCAGCACGTGGTCGCCACCTACCTCGCGCCGCTTCCGTACGATCTGGTGGAGATCCCCCAGGCTTCCGATGGCGGCGTGGATCGAGAAGCACTGGATCGGGAATTGGATGAGCGCACGGCTGCCGTGCTCTTCCAGCACCCCAATTTCTACGGCTGCCTGGAAGACGCCCGCGAGTTGTGTGACGCGGCACACCAGGTGGGCGCGCTTGCCATCGCCGCGGTCGACCCGATCAGTCTTGGTTTGCTAGCGCCCCCAGGTGAGTTCGGTGCCGATATCGTGGTGGCCGAAGGCCAGTCTCTGGGCAACCCGCTCAGCTTTGGCGGCCCCCTCCTTGGCCTGATGGCCTGCCGGAGCCGCCTCTTGCGCAATCTGCCCGGCCGGCTGGTAGGCGCGACCACCGACCACGATGGCCGCGTCAGTTTTTGCCTGACGCTGCAGGCCCGCGAGCAGCACATTCGGCGTGAAAAGGCCTCCTCCAACATCTGCACAAACCAGGCGCTTAACGCCCTGGCGGCGACTGTGTACCTCTGCACGCTTGGAAAGCAGGGGCTTCGCCGTGCCGCCGAGCTGTGCCTGCAGAAGGCCCACTATGCCCATTCCCGCCTGCAAGCCGAGGCCGGGTTTACCACGCTCTTCTCCCGCCCCTTCTTCAAGGAGTTCGCGCTGAAGGCGCCGGATCCGGTCGCCGCGCTCAACGACCGCTTACGCGCGGCGGGCATTCTGGGAGGCCTGGACCTGGGCCGGATCTCCCCGGAACTGGAGGGTGCCACGCTCCTGTGCGTCACGGAGCAGCGCACGCGTGAGCAGATCGATACGATGGTCGCCGTGGCCGCGGGCGACAGCGAACGGAGCTTGCTTTGTCCGAGCCGTTGATCTTCGAGCTGAGCCGTCCTGGCCGGGTGGCGTTCTCGCTCCCGGCGTGTGATGTGCCGGAGCGTCCCATCGAGGAGCTCCTCCCTGCCGGGCAGATCCGGCACGACCTGCCGTTGCCCGAGGTATCCGAGTCACAGGTGGTGCGCCACTTCACCCGGCTGTCGCGCATGAACTACGGCGTGGATATGGGCTTCTATCCCCTTGGCTCTTGCACGATGAAGTACAATCCGAGGGTCAACGAGGCAGCCGCCGCGCTCCCGGGGGTTGCGACGGCCCACCCCCTCGCCGGCGAGGAACACAGCCAGGGCGCGCTCCAGCTGCTCTACGAGCTTCAGGAGATGCTGGCGGAGATCGCCGGCATGGATGCGGTCACGGTGCAGCCCGCGGCCGGTGCCCAAGGCGAGCTGACAGGCCTGCTGATGATCCGCGCCTACCACCTGGAGCGGGGCGACACCGCGCGCACGCGCATTCTGGTGCCCGACTCCTCGCACGGCACCAACCCGGCGACGGCGGCGCGCTGCGGCTATACGATTACCAGCGTGCCCTCGAACAACCGTGGCCGCGTGGATCTGGACCAGCTTCGGGCGCAGATGGACTCGCGCGTTGCCGCGTTGATGCTCACCAACCCCAACACCCTGGGCCTCTTCGAGGATGAAGTGCTGGAGGTGACGCGCATCGTCCACGAGGGAGGCGGCCTGGTCTACCTGGATGGCGCCAACATGAACGCCATTCTTGGGATCGCGCGCCCGGGTGACCTCGGCTTCGATGTGATGCATTTCAACCTGCACAAGACGTTCAGCACGCCGCATGGGGGCGGCGGGCCGGGCGCCGCGGCCGTGGCTGCGAAGGCATGCCTGGAGCCCTTCCTCCCCGTGCCCCGCGTGGTGCAGCGAGAGGGCGCGTACGCGCTCTCCGAGGAACACCCGCGGAGCATCGGACGGATGCACACCTTCTACGGCAACTTCGGCAACCTGGTGCGCGCCTACACCTACCTCCGCTCCCTGGGCCCCGAGGGCCTGCGCCTCGTCGCCGAAAACGCGGTGCTCAACGCCAACTACCTCCTGGCTCTCCTCAAAGACGACTACGAGGTCCCCTACGGCGACCGCTGCATGCACGAGTTTGTCGCCTCGGCGCAGCAACAGGCAGAGAAGGGCGTGCGCGCCCTGGATATCGCCAAGCGCCTCATCGACCATGGGTTCCACCCGCCCACGATGTATTTCCCCCTCATCGTGCGCGAGGCGCTCATGATTGAGCCGACGGAGACGGAGAGCATCGAGACTCTCGACGCGTTCGCAGAGGCGATGCGCCAGATCGCGCGCGAGGTCCGCGAGCAGCCACAAGTCGTTCGCGATGCCCCGCACGCAACGCCCTTCGTCACCGTCCCAGTGAGCCGCGTGGACGAGGTCGCCGCCGCTCGCCACCCAAACCTGCGCTGGACCGCCGATGAGTGACTCTCCCGCGCCTGGCGGGACGCTTCCGGATAGAGGCCACGCCGTATCATCACTCGCGCAGGTGGGTACGATGCGCCTCCTCCGGTGCGCGCCGGAGGACGGCTTCACCAACATGGCCGTGGATGAGGCGGTTCTGCGCGCGCACGCCGCCGGCGAGGTCCCCCCGACGCTGCGCCTCTACGCCTGGAACCCGCCCGCGATCTCCATCGGCTACTTTCAGCGCGCCCGGCGCGATATTGACCTGGAAGCGTGCGCACGCGCGGGCGTCGACGTGGTGCGCCGGTTGACCGGGGGGCGAGGCGTCTTACATGCCGACGAGGTCACCTACAGCATCGTGATCACCGAGCGGGCCTTTGCCGGCGCTGGCGTTCTTGAGGCCTACCGCATCCTCTCGGAGGGCCTGGTCGCCGGACTGCGCCGCCTGGGTCTGGAGGCGCATCTGGCCCCCGGCCAGCGCGCGCACCCGGGGCCTTCGGGAGCCAACTGCTTCGCGGCCGCCGCATCGTGCGATCTGGTGGTGAATGGATTGAAGATCTGCGGCAGCGCCCAGGTGCGCCGTGACGGCGTTGTCTTGCAGCATGGTGCGCTGCCCCTCCGTCTCGTGGACCCCTCCGGCTTCTGGTGCGAACCGGGCGCTCCCCCCCATGCCACGGATCTGACGAGCGCGCTGGGCCGGCGCCCGGAGTGGGAAGAGGTGGCCGAGGCACTGGCCGCCGGATTCGCCGAGGCGCTGGGAGTGACCCTGCAGCCTGGCAACCTCACGCCACGGGAACAGGAGTCTGCCCGCCAGCTCCGGGATGCCAGGTACGCCACCGAGGCCTGGAACCTGCGCCGGTAGGCGATAGACGGCCCTGCCGGGAGAGCACGGGTCCGGCCAAACGCGCCCTTCCGCTACCGCTCATCCGAGGAGACCCCCAGCGTCTCTGCGCGATGCCCCTCAAGAGGCGCATCAGCCGCGCCACGGCCTCCGCGGGGAGGGTCGGGAGATCGAAGAGGACGTGCGTCAACGGGGCGCAGCGACGGGGTGGAGGATGCGGCTACATCTCGCTCACGGAGACGCGGATACCGATGGTGCGAATGATGGCGGCGGCGCGCTCGCACTCTTCCCGCTGGCCGTGGTGGACAAGAGAGCGACCGAGATGGTCAATCTCCCACGTCTCCATCTCCGCCTCTTCGCGAGAACAGGAGGTGGCCGCCTGGAGAATGGCGATCACCTCATCGTAGGTGTTGTAGTCGTTGTTGAAGACGATCACGACGTGGTCGCCGCCGCCCGTTCCGGGCACGCGCTCCGTGGGTAGAGGGCGCTGAGTCACCCGCTCGGGTACGTCTACAGCCATCGTCACTCCTCCGAGCCAAGACTGGCACCGTGATTATACCCTCTCCTGCATGGGATAACGCAAGGGCGGAGGAAAACCGGGCATCCCAGAGGCACACCACGAGCGCACCGGCAGGGCAAAACGCCCTCTCCGCCGGCTACTCATACGCGCTTGCGCCGGCAGCACCCGCGGCGAGGAAGACGCCGCCTGTTCGCATGCCGGCGCATGGTTGCCCCATCGGATGAGCTGTGGCACGCACTCAGGAAGGGGAGGACTCGAAACCATCCAAACTGCGTGCGGCGCTCTCGATGCCGTCCAGCAGATCGCGACAGCGGTCGAGGAGGCGCTCCGCCTCGCGCGTCGGATCGCGATGCGACCGCCGCCTCCGACGTGCCAGGAGAGCAGCGAGCGATACCAGGCCGACCGCCGCCAGCAGTAGACAAAGGGTATTCCGCATAGAAGCAGGCTCTCGGTAATCCAGGATCGATTCCCGGTGCATCAGGCCGGCTGAACTCTCCGAAGGGCCTGATGGGGAACCGCCCAAATGGGCCGGCGCGCAGAGCGCCGGTTAGCTGCCGTCGCCCAGATCGAAGCGCTTCTCCCCTGGCTCGTTCAACGCCTGGAAGATGCGCTTGACGAAGGCGAGGAGCTCCATCGGGTTGAATGGCTTGGTCAGGTACGCATCAACGCCGGAGGACCATCCCCGGAAGATGTCGGCATCCTGGGCTTTCGCCGTCAGCATGATGAACGGGATATCGCGGGTCTCGGGGTCGGCTCGAACGGTGCGCAGAACCTCGAAGCCGTCCATGTACGGCATCATCACGTCGCACACGATCAGCTGCGGATTGACCTCTTTGACCTTGCCAACCGCTTCCTTACCATCGAAGGCGGTCACCACCTCGTAGCCGGCACGTTCGAGATTCACCTGAACCAGGCGAACGATATGCCGCTCATCATCCACTACCAGAATTCGCTTTGCCATGAGCGTCTAACGCCTCCTCAGCTTTCTATATGTACGGCGCCGGACTCGGGAGAATGGGCAGGGCTGCTGTTCCGGCGAGGTGGCAGCAACCGCCGCAAGGCCTGCGGTGTCGGTCCATTGTGGGCGCTAGCGATTGACTCGCTACCATGGCCATTATACACGAACGCCAGAATCGTTGTCAAGGCAACGAACCGCTCTCTTCTACCCGAGGTCTTCGTCGCTTGATCAGGCGCAGGCCCGGCCCTTCCGGCGCCTCGAATCGCTCCACGCGGTCAACGAGCCGGCTCATCAGGTAGAGCGGGAATTCCTCGTCCAGCAAGAGCCGCAGCGTCTGCTCTAGGGCGGCGCTGCGGGCGCCTACTTCAGCCACCACGACACCAGAGTCGATCCGGAAGCGAAGGCTGACAGAGTGGGCTCTGCCCGGGTCGGCCTGGGCGGAGTTGACCAGCCGGTTGCACACTTCGGAGACAGCGATCTGGAGTTCCTCCAGGCGAACGGGCGAAAGGCCCGCGCGCGCGCCGATCACCTCCGCCACCCGGCGGGCAACGGCCACGTATTCGGGCGCCGCCGTGAACTCCACGAAGACCGTCTCAGCGCTTCCCATCACTCCCCCGCCGTCTCCGGCTCCTGCCGCTTCTTGATGATCCGGTCGATGCGCAGGATGGCCTCGGCCACCTCGAACGCCGTCCGAAGCGCCTGCTTCTTCACGGGAAGCGGGTCCACAATCCCCGCGCGCATCATATCGGTCACCTCGCCGGTATCACAGTCGATCGCGAGAGCCGGCGATTCGCGCGCCGCCTGCGCCGCCAGAACATCTTCCACCTTCTCGAGCGGGTTGAAGCCAGCGTTGGACACGATCTGCATCAGGGGCACCCGCAGTGCCTCGATGGCGCAGTCGGCGCCGTAGGCAGCCATGCCACGCATCCCGGCGCGCAGGGCCTGCACCGCGCGCGCCGCCGCCAGCTCGGCTGCGCCGCCACCAGGCACAACCCCACCCACGGCGACGGCCTGGACGGCGGAAGCGGCATCGTGCGCGATTCGCTCGCGCTCGTCGCGCACCTCGCGCGTGGACGCGCCCACCAGGATGGTGGCCACCCGCTGGCCTCTGCCCCCGGTGATGCAAAGAAACTGCCGGCGGTCGTCCACCACCACCTTGCCGGCATGCCCCAACGCCGCAGTGACCTCTTCCGGGCGGCGCTTGAGCACGGTGCGCTTCACCGGGCGCGCCCCACACTGCTCCGCCACGCTCGCCAGGTCGCTCGGCGCAACCCGACGTACGACCAGCACGCCGGCCTCGGTCAATGCCTCCTCGGCCAAAGGATCGACGGAGCGCTCGACCAGCACGCAGCGAACACCGGACTCCATCAACATTCGCAGGCCGGCTTTGAACTCCTCCTGAACCTGCAAGAACCGCCGGAAGCCCGCCTCCGTCGCCAGCGCCTCCTCGCCAAGCGCCTCCGGCTCCAGGGCATCAGCGACGATGAGCACCGGCGCCTCGGTGAGTTGCACCGGCATCTGGCGGTTCATCCGCCCCTTGCGGATCACCACGCCTTCGAGGACCGCGCTCTCGAGCCCCTCCTGGGCCACGACGCGATCCGACAGCCGAAACGAGGGGTCGCTCAACATCTCTCGGCCGACCAGGCGCGCCGCGCGCACCACCAAATCGGCGATCTCGGGGTATCCCCGGCCGGCAACGAGCGCCGCCCGGCATAGGAGCGGGTCCTCCAGATCCGGACAAGCCAGCGCGATCTCGTCCAGGAAGCTCTGCGCGCGCGCCATGGCCACGCGCATCCCCTCCAGGATGCGCACAACCGGAACCCCACGGGTGACGTGATGAACCGCCGCGTCGATGAGCGCGTTGGCCAGGAGAGTGGTGGTCGTCGTGCCGTCGCCTACCTCGCGCTCCTGAGCGCGGGCGGCATGGATGAGCAGATGCGCCGCCGGGTGCGAGACCGCAATCTGATCCAGGATCGTGCTGCCGTCATTGGTGATGGTGACATCACCCACGCTGTTGAGCAGCATGCAATCGAGACCCTTGGGGCCCAGCGTGCCCGCGACGGCAGACGCAACTGCCCGCACGGCGTTCGCGTTCGTCAGGAGCGCCGAAAGCCGATCGTCGCCTTCGGGCGGACGCACCGTCCCTCCTCGCTGTTCTGCCATCGCTCTCCCAAATCAGAGGCGGAGCTTGGTGAGCACTTCGCCAACCGAGCGGGCCATAAACCGCACGACGGGAACTGTCCGGTCATAGTCCATGCGCGTTGGGCCGAGCACCCCGATGGTGCCCGCGTAGCGCCCGAGCACGGTGTAGCGCGCCAAAACCAGCGAGCACATCTGCATGCGCCGGTCCGGGTGCTCGCTGCCGATGATGACGCGCGACTCTTCGTCGTAGACATCACGCAGCAGCGAGAAGAGCTGGCGACGCTCCTCCAGGAAGGCCACGAGCTCGCGGATCACCTCGGTGTGCTCGAACTCCGGCTGGCGCAGCACCGCAGCCGTGCCCTCGACCACGACTTCGCCCGAATCCGCGGCGCCGATCCGCCCCAGGATATCGCTGGCGGCATGCATGATGGCGTGATACACCTTCTGCGTGTCCGACAGGCACCCCTGAACCGGGTCGGCCACGGCGTCACTCGCCTGGGCCACCGTCTGCCCGCGCAACGTAACGCCCACCTGGTGTTCGATGCGCCCCAGATCGACCCCCATCAGGTCCACGCCCGGCGACACCACGGCGTGCTCAACGCGGCCCGTTCCCAGGGCGAGCACGACCAGAAGGCGCTCGCGGTCGATCACCGCCAGATGCACCTGGCGCACCACGTCCTCTTCAAGCGCCGGGGGGGTCGCCATAGAGACATAGCTGGTCAGCGCCGAGAGCATGCGACATGTTTGGTGAAGGATGCTCTCCACCTCACGGCGTGCCCTATCCAGCTCCGTGCGCATCTGCTGGCGCCGGGATACACTGGGGGTGCGAGGCGTGATCAGCCAGTCCACGTAGTAACGGTATCCCTTGTCCGATGGGATGCGCCCCGCCGACGTGTGCGGCTGCTGCAGATAGCCCTGTTCGGCCATCTCCGCCATCTCGTTGCGCAATGTGGCGGATTTGACCCCGAAGTCATAGCGCTCGGCAAGCGCCTCAGAGCCGACCGGCTCCGCTGTCTCCACGTAGTCCCGTACCACGGCGCGGAGGATCCGCTGCTTGCGCTCCTCCAAAGGTGCATCGATTTTCCGGTTAGAACGTGATGAGACTGTGTACTTCATAGCCCTGCAGACCCTCGCGGCCCTTCAGCCCCGCAAGCTCGACGAGGAACAGCAGGCGGCAGATCTCGCCCCCGAGCTGCTCCACGAGATCGATCGCGGCACCTGCCGTGCCGCCGGTCGCGATCAGATCATCGACGATGATCACCCGGTCGCCGGGCTGGATGGCATCCCGATGCATCTCCACGGTGTTGGTGCCATACTCCAGCGCATACTCGGCCTGGACGACTTCGGCGGGCAGCTTCCCGAGCTTGCGCACCGGGACGAAGCCCGCGCCTAGAGCTAGAGCCAGAGGCACCGCAAACATAAACCCTCGCGACTCGATCCCCACCACCACATCCACCTTCTCGTCGCGACAGCAATCCGCGAGGTGCTCGACCACCGCGCGCAGCGCCGCCGGATCGCGCAGCACGGGGGTAATGTCCCGGAACATAATGTTCTCTTTGGGAAAATCGGGGACCGTGCGAATCAGCGCCCTAATCTCGTCTAGAGTCATCACCGCTCCTCTCCGCGGCACGCCGCGCCAGCGACCGCTTCCTGCAACGCCGCTTCATAAGGGGCCCGTAGCACGCCCACCTCCGTGATCAGCGCCGAGACCAGCTCGGCCGGCGTGACATCAAACGCCGGGTTCAGCACCGGCACGCCCTCGGGCGCGATCCGCACTCCGTCCACGTGCGTCACTTCCTCGCCCGCTCGCTCCTCAATCGGCACATCATCTCCCGATGGCATCTGCAGATCCACCGTGGAGAGGGGAGCGGCCACGTAGAAGGGAAGGCCATGCGCCCGGCACGCCAGCGCCACGCCGTAGGTGCCGATCTTGTTCACCACATCCCCGTTGGCAGCCACGCGGTCGGCACCGACCACGGCGCACTGGATCATGCCGCGGCGCATCAGCGCCGGGGCCATGTTGTCGGAGATGATGGTGACGTCGATGCCCTCACGCGCCAACTCCCAGGCGCTCAGCTTCATGCCCTGCAGGCGAGGCCTGGTCTCGTCGGTCAAAACTCGGATGCGCTTTCCCTGCTCCACGGCGGCCCGGATCACGCCCAGCGCCGTGCCATAGCCCACTGTGGCCAGCGCGCCGGCGTTGCAGTGCGTGAGCACCGTATCGCCATCGCCGATCAGCGCGGCTCCGTGCCGCCCCATCGCCCGGTTCACCGCGATATCCTCTGCCAGGATGGTGCACGCCTCCTCGACAGCACGTTTCGCTGCCTCGGCGGGGGATCCTTCCCCTGCCGCAGTGACCGCCGCCATCGTCCGGTTGATCCCCCAGAAGAGGTTCACCGCCGTCGGCCGGGTAGACGCCAGCACCCGCGCGGCTTCATCCAGGTGCGCTCGGAACGCCGCGGGGGCCAGGCAGGCACCCTCCAGCGCCGCCAGAGCGATACCCAACGCGGCCGCGGCGCCAATCGCAGGCGCGCCGCGCACCTCCATCGTGCGGATCGCCTCGGCGACCTGCCGGTAGTCGCGGTACTCTTTGATGACGAAGGCGTGCGGCAGGCGCGTCTGGTCAATCAGGCGCACGGCGCCGTCGGCCCACGCCACAGGGCGAAGCTCGTCAGGCGTTGCCATCATTCAATCCTCGCCGTTCTCAGGGCACATCCGCAGTCGCAGTCGCGCGACTCGGGCATCACCTCGATCATGCCGAGGATCAGCTCTTTGACGCGCGCGTTGTTCTGATGGAACACCTCGAGCATCTTCTCCACGGAGACCGGCTCGATGCCGGGCAGGCCCACCAGGCCCGCGTCGTAGTCGGTGATGAGCGAGATGTTGGTGTAGCAGATCTCCAGCTCGCGTGCCAGAACGCACTCCGGGTACTGGGTCATGTTGACGACGTGCCAGCCCATCTGCGAGAACCAGCGGCTCTCGGCGGCCGTCGAGAAGCGCGGACCCTGGATGACGACCACGGTGCCAGCGCGGTGAATGCGCACGCCCTGCCTCTCACCCACCTGGGCAGCCAGAGCGCGAAGCTGCGGGCAGTAGGGCGCCGCCGTGCTGATGTGGGTGACCACCGGTCCATCATAGAAGGTGTCGGCGCGCCCGTAGGTGCGGTCGACAAACTGATCGCAGACGACAAAATCGCCTGGATGCACATCCGGCTGCAGGCTTCCCGCAGCGGTAGGCGCGATGATGCGCTTCACACCCAACGATCTCATCGCCCAGAGGTTCGCCTGGTAGGGGATTTTATGTGGCGGCAACGAGTGCTCTCGCCCGTGCCGGGGCAGGAATGCCACTCGCCGGCCATGGACCTCCGCCAGCGCAATCCGGTCGCTCGGCGCGCCATACGGCGTCTCCACCTTCACTTCCTCCACCTTGTCGAGGAAGGCATAGAACCCGGAACCCCCGAAGACCCCGATCTCTGCTCGCTCAGACATCGTCACCCCCCGGTAGATCGCAGATGATTGAGCATGGCGGATTGGCCGATGCCGCTCTGCCTGGTGCCACCATGCTCAATGATAGCAGACGCTCGCGAGCTTTGTCAAACGAGAAACCGGGGCGCTCTGGGGGGCCCGAGAGAAGGCTGATCCAGGCGGTTACCGGGGCCCTCCGTGCCCTCTGTCCCGGCGCAGGCGACGCTACCACGAATGAAGGGGAAGGACACCGATGGCGACGATGCGGCCACACGGGAGCGGCGATAAAGCACCGCGCTGCTTGCGAGCGAAGCCTGCCGCGCTGGGTTGGCCCGGTCCCGCGGGTAACCGGTGCTGGCGGTGGGTTGGGAGGGGGAGCCCCGAAGGGGCTTTGCGGGGAAGCAGCGCGGGGCTTCCCGCTCCGCGCGCGAGGGCTGGCTACACTCCCGGGTGTCTCAGAACGGCGAGGGCTGGGAGGGGGATTCGTCACGCGGCGATAGAGCACCGCGCGCCGGGCTCCCCTCCCAGGCCCCCTGCCGGCTCGGGTTCGCTCTCCCCCGCTCCGGACTCACCCCCGGCGGATGGCCGGTGGTACTGCCGGCATCCAGTCTTCTTGCGATTGCAGGCCGTGCTTGCGGATGTAGTGCTCCAACGAGCGGTCGCTCATGCCGAGGTGGGCGGAGGCAGCGCGCAGATTCCAGCCGGTCTTCTTCAGCGCGTCGAGGAGCAACTCGCGCTCGACGACGGCGACCGCCTCGTCGAACGTGGTTCCGGCGGGCACCTGGATCGTGTCGCCGGAGGCGACGAGGCCACGCACGCTGAGCGGCAGCACATCGGGGGTGATCAGCGTCGCGTCCGGCTCCGACATGACCACCGCATACTCGATGCAGTTCTCCAGCTCGCGCACGTTGCCGGGCCAGGAGTGTCGCGACAGGATCTCCATGGCATCCTCGGCGACCCCCTGAATCTGCCGGCCATCCTCACCGGCGTACTTGCGAATGAAGTGGTCTACCAGCGCCGGCAGATCCTCCTTGCGGCGGCGTAGCGGCGGCATCGTGATCTGGATCACCTGAAGGCGGTAGTAGAGGTCATGCCGAAACCGGCCCGCTGCGACGGCGGCCTCTAGGTCTCGATTGGTCGCGGCGATGAGGCGGACATCCACCTTGATCGTCTTGGTGCCGCCCACGCGCTCAAACTCGCGTTCCTGCAACACGCGGAGGAGCTTCACCTGAAGCGCCGGCGAGATATCGCCGATCTCATCCAGGAAGAGCGTGCCCCCGTCGGCCAGCTCGAATCGGCCAACGCGCTGGTTGGTGGCCCCGGTGAAGGAGCCCTTCTCGTGGCCAAAGAGCTCGCTCTCTAGAAGCTCCTCGGAGAGGGCCGCGGCAGCAACCGGCACAAAGGGGTGCCGGGCCCGGGGAGAGTTCTTGTGCAGCGCCAGCGCGACCAGTTCCTTGCCCGTGCCGCTCTCGCCACGAAGCAAGACTGTGGCCCGGCTGTTGGCTGCCCGGCGAACGACGCGACAAACCTGCTGCATCTGCGGGCTGCCGCCGACGATGTTGTCGAGCGTCCACTCCGCGTCGGGGAGCTCGCGGGCGCATTTCGCATCCCCGTTCAGGCGCTTCCAATCAATGGCCTTGCGCACCACGCGCAGCAGTTCATCCATATCGAACGGCTTGGCGATGTAGTCAAAGGCGCCCAGCTTCATCGCATCCACCGCCGAGCGCACGGAGCCATGCGCCGTGATCATCACGGTGGCCACGCCCGGGTGAAGCTGGCGGATCTCCTGCATCAGCTGCACGCCCGTCAGATCCGGCATGATCAAATCGGCGACCAGAACATCAATATCTGTCTCGGCGGCAAGCGCGAGCGCGCGTTGCGGCGTCTCGGCCGCGTACACCTCATAGCCATCCCGCCGGAAGAGCGCCTCCAACACCCGACGAATGTGCTGCTCGTCGTCAACGACGAGCACGCGAACGGTATCTCCAGGTTCCCCCATCTTCTCCCCCCATCTATCCGCTCACGCGCAGGCTCTCCGCGCCAGGAGCGCACGGCAGCCGGATGGTAAACTCGCTCCCGCCCCCGGGAGGGCACTGCACCGAGACCACCCCACCGTGATTCTGCGCGATTCTCTGGACAATCGTCAGGCCGAGGCCCACGCCCTTGGTCTTGGTGGTGAAGAACGGTGTGAAGAGCCGATGGAGATCCTCCGGGTTGATGCCCCGGCCTGTATCGGCAATCGCAATCTCCACCCCGGGCAGCGGCGTGTCGAAGGCACGCGTCCGCACGCTGAGCGTGCCTCCGTCCGGCATCGCTTGGATCGCGTTCATGACGATGTTGCGCAGCATCTGATCCACCTGGCGCGAGTCAAAGTAGGTCGGAGGCACGTCCGCGCTCAGATCCAGCACCGCCTCGATTCCCTGCGCGGCCATCTGCGGCTTCATCACCTGGAGGAGGCGGCGAATGCTGTCGTGCACGTGCATCTGCTCCAGGTTGAGGTGCATCGGCCGGGCGAAATCGAGGAACTCGGTGGTGATCCGGTTGAGAACGCCCACCTCCTCGATAATAATATCGAGGAACTCGCGCACGGTGGCATGATCCTGGTATTCGTTGCGGATGTATTGCGCAGCGCCCTTGATGGAGCTGAGCGGGTTGCGCAGCTCGTGCGCCACGCTGGCGGCCAGCTGGCTGACGGCAGGCAGCTCGCTGATCCCGGCGATCTGCTCGCACAGGAGCGTCCGGGCTTGCTCCATCTCCCCCGCCAGGCGCCTCCGGCGCAGATCAGCCCGCAAGCCACTGGCCACCACTTCGGCGAGGCGCATCAGGGGCGCCACCGGTTCATGCGTTGCCAGAGCAAGGGCGCCTGCCAGATGGTCCGGCTCGCCGAGCGGCACGATCACGAGGGGCCCCGGAGTGGCCAGAACGCTCGCCATGGGGGCGCCATCAGCACGGTAGTCCCAGTGCCACGCGCGTAGGAGATCGACACGCGCCTGCCCCTCTCCCGGCAGTTCGCCCAGCGAGAGCGTCTCCAAATGCTCCTCTCGCCAGAGCGCGAACCACACCCCCGAGACGCCCGGCACGGCAAGCAGCGCCTCTCCCAACGGACGCCAGGCGTGCGGCGTATCCTCTCGCGATGAGAGACACGCCCCGAGTTGCTGCAGAATATCTATCAAGCGCTCACTCGCGTCCATTCATCACCCTATTGCCCGGACCAACCTGCAGCGCAGCCGCCGCGTGCCCCACTCCGCATGACGGGAATCAGTTACCCCCGGAACCACGGGGCCAAACCTGCCTGCGGGGGCGCAGAGCAGGCGCCAGGGAGACAAGGGTGGGATGCCGCGAGGCTGCCGATCCGTTCTTCGGACTGCTCTCGGAAGCAGGCTCCTCGCGCTACCGGGCGGGGTCGCGGTTGAAGTCGGGAGAGGAGTGTGCCCGCGGGGCAATGAGGCACAAAAGCGTGCGGGGACCGGGCCTCGTGGAGTGGGCTTGCGTGGGAAGGACGGCTATTGCCCTTCCCACGCAAGCGGATCGGTGTTCGGGCGAGCGTGCCCTACTCGGGGAGGGCCAGGATGCCTACCTGAGGCGTGACCGTCTGAGTGAGCGCCCGGTCGAGGGGCGCGTCGTCGCCCCGGCGGCGGATCCGGCCACCCAGATCGCCCTTCGTGTTGAAGAGCACCTCCCAGGTGGTTTCGCCGATTCGGATGCGCGCGCCGGCCATCTCTCCCTCGCGCAGCACCTCCACCGGGTCCATGGCGGATACCTTCTGATCGCCCACCTGCAGGACGTGGAGGAAGTGATCTTCGGCGCGAGCAGCGCCCGGAGAGACCTCCACCCGCCACTGGCCCATCATCGCCAGCTGCTCCGGCTTCAGCTTGCCCGGTTTGATCGTCCAGTTCTGGCCGGCCGCCCAGAACTCGCGGCCCGGACCACCCACCGGCGTGAGTACCGCATCTTCCGGGAGGAGCGTGCGGCAGAAGAGACGGCCTTCCTCATGGTCGGCACGAAACTGCTTTCCCTCGATGGCCGGCTCGTGCGCCGTGTGCAGCAGCCACTCCTTCCGGTAAGAGGGGTCCGTGGCGACAACGCGGTCGAAGACCACGAAGTGGTTGGGCATGAGGAAGACAAGCTGCCGGGTGACGAGCGAGACCTTCTCCGGGAGATCGGCCTGGCCCTCGCGCTTCACCGGGCCATGGAGGTAGCTGGCGGTGGCATCGCCGGCCACGTAGACGTAGCGGTCGTTGGTCTCGAATGCCTTCACCTCGGAGCCGAGCTGGCGGTGCTGGCCGCCGTGGTTCCCCACAACCGTTCCGCCCCAGTAGCGCGCGGGCGGCTCGCCCGGCTGGTGGACGAGGACGCAGTTGTGGGCCACGGTCTGCGCGTAGTAATTCGCCAGGTGCTCGCCGTTCACGAACTCATCATAGCGCGTGCCGGTGTCGAGCGCCAGATGCCCGCGATGGTAGATGATGAAGCTGAGGGCATCATAGTGCCGGTGCTGTGCCAGGATGCCGCCGGCCGTAAAGAGGCAGTAGGTATCCTCGGGCCCCGTGCCCGAGCGCATGAAGATCTGCCCCAGGCTCTCGAAGTGGCGCGCCGCCGGCAGGCGCTCTGGGCGGAACGGCTCCGGCGACTTATCTAGATCCGTGAGCAGGAAGGGGTAGATAAACCAGGTGCCCTGGTAGCGCTTATGCGGGACCTTTTCTTGCACGTAGCGCGCGAGCGCGGCGGCCTCCGGGGCGACCTTGCCATAGAGATGGCGGATATTCGCCATGTGCGTGTAGAGGTCGGAATACGGCATCCTGTTGGTGGTGTGCGGCGTATCCCCCCAACCGAACTCGCGCGGGGCGCCCCCCGTCTCGATCCAGTTCCAGAGAACGTAGTTGGCGAGCCAGGCGCTGTGCGGCCACTCCGGGGCGATGTTCTCGCCGGTAGCGCTCAGCCAGGTGTAGAAGAAGTTCTGCTCCGACCACGGGTAGGCGCCAAAGGCATAGCCCAGGGTGGGCGACGCCGAGCCGCCGTCGTCGCCGCACGCGCGCTTCCGATGGGCCAGCATCTTCATATTCTCGCCATAGCCCCACACCAGCCACTCGCGAACGAGTGCATCCTCGATCCCGGAGCCAAGCCCCGCCAGGCCCACGAACCACTTGCAGTTCGTCACGCCGTAGAACCCGGTGGTGTAGTTGCTCAGGCTCTCGCGATAGATGCGTGGCCGGGCGGTATACACTTTATGAAGCACCTGCACCAGCCGTGAGAGATACTCCTTGCGCTCTGCCTCCGTGAGGTCGTTATAGAGCCAGTCCCACGCCAGGACCACGTGGACGCGCGTCGTCGAGTACCAGTTGACCGCCTTGCGCTCCTCATAGCATTTCTCGTAGAAGCGCAGGCTGATCTCCATCGCCTTCTTCGCCAGGTCGAGATAGGGACGCTCGCCGGTCATGCGGTAGACAAACGCGGCCCACGCGGCCTGGGGGCCCAGGTCGCGCGGCGGATCCGCCAGCTTGTCGATCTCCTCCTGGAGCTGGTCGACCCGGCGCTTGTACTGTTCGTACCACTCTTTCTCCGGGCCCAGGGCGCGCTCGCGGACGGCGGGCCAGGTGTCGCGATTGAAGAAGAGCCGGGGGTGATCCGTTCGGATCTTCGCGGCCCACTCGGGCAGGCCCGGCTCCGCCGCCGCCGCGGCGATGGAGCAATAGACGAGACAGATGATTGCGAGTAACCGTGCCATAGCTGTACCAACCTCCTTCGGGGAGTGACAGTTGCCAGGGGATGCGTTCGCCATCACCCGCCCGACTCCCTGGCCAGCGGGGGCGTCGCCTCGCCAGTCGCGACGGCGTGCCTCCTCAGAAGGCCATCCGCCGCCATCCCTTGGACTTCGGTGAGCGGGGCGGGAGACCGAGGATCTCGCGGCCCAGGTCCACATAGTACCGGTAGTTCTCCAAGGGCGTGCCGTTGGGGATGCGGTGGTCGAGGCCGAAGAGGAAGCCGCCCTGGCGCATCAGCGGCTGCATCTTGTACTCTAACTCCGCCCGGATCGCCTCTTTGCTCTGGCGCAAGACGTGCTTGTCGATGCCGCCCGCCATGGCCAGGCGCCGGCCGTATTTGCGGCGCAACGCCACCACATCCATACCCGCGGCCGGCTCCATGGGATAGATGCTGGTGAGCCCGCACTCCAACAGCGCGTCGATGACCGGATTGATATTTCCATCCGTATCCTGCTGGAAGAGGCGCGCCCCTCGTGCAGAGAGGAGGCCCCAGATGCGCTGGTAGTACGGCCTGAAGTACTGCCGGATCTGTGCCGGGCCAACGAGCGGTCCGGATTTCCCCGCGAAATCCTCGTGAACAGAGAGCTGATCGATGGTCACCTCCTGGCTGACGCGCTCCAGGACGCGGAAGGCGGTGTCGCTGAGCGTGGCGAGGATATCCTCCATCAGCTCCGGCTGCTCGTAGTAGGCCAGGCAGGCGACCTCCTCGCCCATCAACGCGCGGGGGATATCGAAGGCGCCGGGGATGCCTGCCACCACGAGTGCGCCCTCCGCCCGCGCCTTCGCGGCGCTTGCCACCGCGTCCGGGTTGATGCGCGCCTCATGGAAGGTGAAGATCGGCTTCACCTTCAGCCAGTCGTCCATCGTCTTCACGGGGAAATCGAGGGGGAGCGGGATCGTGGCATAGCCCTTGAGGAGCTTCATCGTGCGCCCAAGACCGTCGCGCTGGATGAGCTCGCGCTCGTTCTCCTCCAGGATCACGGTGGGGAGGCCTCGCGGGCCCGTGTCCCCGCCGCAGTTCACCACCGGCACCCAGTCCCAGTCGAAGGCCACCAGATCGATCTCTTCCTGGGTGGCGCCCTGAGCGCGCCACTCCGCTTCCAGGCCCACCAGCAGCCCAAACAGCTCCACGAAGATCGGGCGCTCAAACTCGCCGAACGTCATATACTCCAGATACTGCTCGCGCGAGAACCGCATCCGCTGCTCCTTGATCCAGCTCGCCCCCGATAGGGGATCAGACGCGCGATGAAGAGGTCCGGTCCAGGTCCCGTGGGAGGCTGTCAGAGACGGTTGTTCGCCCCCGCCGGGCGGTTCCCCTTCGAGATGGAGGGCGTCCGCCCGTAGGGGCGGATGCAAAGGCGCCGCGGCCTCCTATCTCCGAGGTTGCGCGTGTGCCCACCTCGCCCGTGTTGCCCCCAGGCGCATCCAGCCTTGGTTTGCCGAACGACTGCGACGCCCTCAGGGCCGTCTTGGGGGCAGTTCCTGCCTACGCGCGTGCCACACACGGATGACGTTCCCATAGCGCGCGGGGGACGCAAGCCCTCATCGCACGCGGTCTACCAGCAGGCGTTTGGAGGCCAGAGGCTTTGGCTTTTCTGGTCGATCGGCCGGCTCGGCGGATTGTCGGATCGCCATGCGTTTCCCCTCTTGACACCGCGACGCATTTCGAGGATAATAAGTCGGCTGTAGGCAACCGGTTGCCGCCTGCTGTCTGGTCCGTTGGAAGAGGCGCGCTTGCGCGCGTGATCGGTCCATCGCGGCCGGTCGCGCCGTTCTCGGGCACCCAGGAGGATGGGTTGGCCAACGGGGATCGCGGGATGCGCGGGCGCAGGCTGAGGGGCGAGATGACGCTGGCAACCTTGGCGGCTCTGGGTATGAGATGCAGAAGAGAGATAAAACACCCGTGGAACGAGCAATGGAAACCCTGAACCCGTTTGAAATCGCACAAGCGCAGTTGGATGAAGCGGCCACTTTGCTGGACCTCGACAGCGCGACGCATCAGCTTCTCCGCGTCCCGATGCGCGAGCTTCACGTCTCCATTCCAGTCCGCATGGACGACGGCACGACCAAGATTTTCACGGGGTTTCGCGTCCAGTATAACGATGCGTGCGGACCAACGAAGGGCGGGATCCGCTTCCACCCCGAGGAGACGATCGATACCGTGCGCGCCCTGGCGGCGTGGATGACCTGGAAAACTGCCGTGGTAGGTCTGCCCTACGGCGGCGGCAAGGGCGGGATCATCTGCAACCCCAAGCAGATGAGCGAAGGCGAGCTGGAGCGACTGGCGCGCGGCTACATCCGCTCCCTGGGCAACTTCATTGGCGACGAGCGCGATATTCCTGCACCCGACGTCTACACCACGCCACGGATCATGGCGTGGATGATGGATGAGTACAGCAAGATGACCGGGCACAACGTGCCTGGTCTGATCACGGGCAAGCCGCTCATCCTGGGGGGCTCTCAGGGCCGGGGCGACGCCACGGCGCGCGGCGCCATCTACTGCATTCGCGAGGCGGCCAAGCTGCTTGGCCTGGAGCTGAAAGAGGGCACCCTCGCCATCCAGGGCTACGGCAATGCCGGCGTCTACCTGGCGCAGCTGGCCGTCGAGCTGCTGGGGATGCGCGTCGTTGCCATCAGCGATAGCTGCGGCAGCATCTACTGCGCGGATGGGATCGACTGGCAGATGGCGCTCGAGCATAAGAAAGCGACCGGCTCCGTGGCCGGCCTTCCCGGCACCACCCCGATCACCAACGAGGAGCTGCTCCTGCTCGATGTGACCGTCCTGTGTCCTGCCGCGCTGGAGAACGTGATCACCAGCCGCAACGCTGGCACGATCCAGGCGAAAGTGATCGCCGAGGCGGCAAATGGCCCCACCACTCCGGCGGCCGATCACGTCTTGCACGAAAAGGGGGTCTTCGTCATCCCCGACTTCCTCTGCAACGCCGGAGGGGTCACCGTCTCCTACTTCGAGTGGGTGCAAAACGTGACCGGCTACTACTGGGATCTGCCCACCGTTCACGAGCGCCTCGATAACCTGATGACCGAGGCGTTCTGGCGGGTGGCGCACGTGCGCGAGAGCCGAAACGTACACACGCGACTGGCCGCCTACGCGGTGGCCGTGGATCGCGTGGCGCAAGCGGTCCACCTCCGCGGCTGGGTATGACCCGCCCAACAGAGGAGCACCTGATCAGGAAGGGGGAAGGCCTCGACGAGAGAGCGATCTCTTCGGGGTCTTCCCCCTTCCGCGCCTATCCGGGTAATAATCCGAAGCCTCGTCCTGCTATCCGCTCCGCGCGCGCTCCCTGGCCGCGGCCGACACCGGTTCCAGCGCGGGGTTTTCGCCGGGGGCCCGGCCCACCTTCGCCATCTCGTGCCACTCTCCATCCACCTGCACCCGCACCACATCGGCGGTATAGTCGTTGTTGGTACCATGCCTGTCGCAGGAGGAGAGGATGTAGGAGCCGACGCCATAGATATCGACAGGCACGCCCAGCTCCTCGAACTCGCGGATCTTCTCCGGCTTGAACCCGCCGGTGACAATGATGCGCACATCGCGGCACCACTTCTGCGCCCGCGAGTGCCACTTCCGGGGCAGGTTCCACGCCTGCCAGGCGTTGTCAATCGCTTCGCGCAGCGTGAAGACGAGGCGGGCATTGACGCCAGAATCGAGGCGTCTATCGCCCAGGGGTGGCACGCTCACGTCGCGCAGACTGGCGCTGGTATCGGGGCGGACAGCCGCCAGCTTGAAGCGCTGCGCCTCCTCCAAGCGTCCCCCATCGGTGAGCTGCATCCACCGGGCGAACAGGGCGGCCATGACCCGGAGCGTATCGCCCACGCAGTCGTTGTTGAAATCGACGAGCGCGACGCGGGGCACCTCCGGCGGCATCACCGAAGCGAACGCCAGCATCATCTCCGCCGTGTCTCCCAGGAAGCAAGCAATCGCCGCGTGGGCAATCGTGCCCCCGCCGGCCCCCTCCCACCAGCCCCCCTGGGCGTCGGTGGAGACCATTGCCCGCAGTTGGTGGCCATTGCGCCGGTTGAAGACCTCCACGGCGATGCAGTAGGCGTAGCCATCGGCCGCTTGCACCTCGTGCGCATCGAAGCGTGCCGGGAAGAACATCACCGCCTTGCCGCGCGCCGCCTCGAGTACTTCGTAGACGTTCGTGGCGATGCGGCTCCCGCGGGTCAGCGCGCCCAGCGTCGGCGTCTCTAGCAGGGCGAAATCACGATAACGCCCGCGCACCCGAAGGACGGGCGTCACTTCAGCCGGGTTGCCGGCATACGGGGCGACGAAGCCGTCGTGGACGGCTTCCACCTCCATCTGGTCGAAGGTGTTGATGAAGCTGCCGCTGTCATCAAAGTAGCCCGTACACTCCTTCAGGATCGCCAGCGCCTTGTCGATGCCGACAACGATGCAGAACGGCTTGCGGCGAGGGAACCACTGCATCTCCACCTCGATGTTGCCAACGTCCACGCTGGCCGCGTCCAGACCGAGGCGGGCGAGGGCACGGGCGGATCCCTCATACCGATAGCCGTGGCGCGCGAGTTGCGTCAGGAGCGTGACGATGTTCGGGAAGTATTTGTCGGAGTACCAGCCGCGGCGCATGCGCTCCACGTCCAGCTTGAATGTCTCCGGAGGAAGGCGCTTCCGGTCGAAAACACTCATCGCGCTCGCTCCCCTCCCGATGGATCACTCCTCGGTAATCGTTACCTTCTCCATCCTATCGCCCTGGCGGATGGCGTCAACGACCTCCTGGCCGGCCACCACCTTGCCGAATACGGTATGCTTGCCATTCAGATGGGGTTGGGGGGAATGCGTGATGAAGAACTGGCTCCCATTCGTATTCGGACCGGCGTTCGCCATGGAGATGACGCCCGTCTCGTGCTTCAGGGGGTTGCCACGCACTTCATCCTCGAAGCGGTAGCCGGGACCGCCGGCGCCGGTGCCGGTGGGATCGCCCCCCTGGATCATGAAGTTGCTGATGACGCGATGGAAGGTGACGCCATCATAGAAGCCCTCGCGTGACAGGAAGACAAAGTTGTTCACTGTCTTCGGCGCGAACTCGGGGGAGAGCTCCAGCTCGATGGTGCCCCGGTTCGTGACGATGGTGGCCCGATACTTCTTCGCCAGGTCGATCTGCATCGCCGGCGGGGTGTTCCATTGCTTGCGTGCCAAGCGCGTTTCCTCTCTGCGCCTGCGACAGGCGCGCAACGGTCGGATACACCCTCATCATACCACGTCTGCCGCAGAGACGCTACTCTGATCTTAGAGCGCGCGGGGATCGGGGGCTCTCCCGGGGTGCAGACCAGCGTCGATGCCACGGATGAAGGGGCCGGACGGTACTGAGGGATCCTGGGGAGCAGGCCCGCCCTGATCCTGGGTTCGGAATCTCACAGGAGCGCGTGGGCAACCGCCCGGATCTACCTTGTCTCGGAATCCGGGCCACGCGAGCATGCGCTTGGCAGAAGGAGAGGAACCCGTGTATAATGGGGGTGAGCCGCACTCTAGCCGGCAGCACTCAGGGCGGCAGGCTTGCTCCTCTGCCGGCGTGAATCGAGCCTGCGGCGCGTGGAGGGAAAGCATGGAACAACACTGCCCGAGCTGCGGGGCAGATCTTCCCCCAGAGGAACGGCCACCCGCATGTCCGGTTTGTGGCGCCGGCCTGCAGCCGGAGGATGGGGAGGAGATCCCCTTTGATAACCCGGGGCGCCTTGGATTCTTCCCATCCCTGTGGCAGACGTGGCGCGAGGCGACGTTCACGCCGAACGCCTTCTTCCCGCGCATCCCAACTTCAGCGGCGGTGACCTGGCCCCTTCTCTACGCGGTGCTCTTTGGATGGCTTCAGGCGCTCGCGAACGTCCTGATTCAGCAGCCGATGCTGCGGGCCAGCAGGGCCACGCTGCCCCCCCAGCTCCGCAACATGGCGGAGGCGTTTCAGACCACCCCCGAGGCCGTGGCCATGCAGTTCATCCTCGAGCCGTTCATTACCGTGGTCGTTATCTTGCTCAGCTCGGCCGTTTTCCACGCGATTCTCTACTTGCTCAATGGGGCGCGGCCCGAGTTTGTCATCACCGTGCGCACGGTGAGCTATACGGCAGGCGCCTACGCGGCCTGCTTCATCCCCGTGCTCGGCCCGCTGCTCTATGTCATCGGGGTCCTCACCTTGCTGATCATCGGTTTGGCGCGCGCTCACCAGACGGAGGGGTGGCGGAGCGCACTGGCGGTGCTCCTCCCCGCGGTCGCGTGCTGCGGCGCGATGGGGATGCTGATGCTCTTCACCGCGGCGTTCCTGCTGCGCGCGACCAACGTGATGTAGCGATGGGCGCCTGGCGCTGGGCTCCCCCGCTGGCCGCGGTGGCCGCCGCCGGCATCGCCGCGCTGAAGCTGCTGGCTCCCTACGGGGCGTTGCCGCAGTGCGTCTTTCGCATGCTCACCGGGTGGCCATGCCCAAGCTGCGGAGGAACGCGCTGCGTGCTGGCGCTCGCCGCGCTGGATCTGCCGGCCGCTGCCGCAAGCAACCCTCTGGTGCTGCTCGCCGCGGTCGGATTGGCAGTGGCGCTCCTCCTGGATGCAGGCGAGCGCATCCTCCATCGCCCGCTGCTCTCCCCGGAGCCTTTGTTGCGCCGGCCAGCGGTGGCGCGCACGCTCGCGGTTGCCCTCGTGCTGGCCAACTGGGTTTATCTCATTCTGGCCGAGCGCGGGTGAGGAACAAGGGGCCAGCGCCCCGCTCACATGCGAGGCGCTTCGTCTTTGTCGGGCGTGATCTGCAGGATGCGCGTGCCCTGGTCGGAGCCGATGATCGCTGTCGTGGCGAGGCCAAGGAAAAGCCCATGGCCGACCACCCCCGCGATCGCATCCAACGAGCGCGCCAGCTCCGCGGGATTCTCGATAGGGCCCGTGTGGCATTCCAGCAGGTAGTTGCCGTTGTCCGTGCGCGCCGGCTCGCTCCCCTGGCGGCGCAAGACGGGTCCGAGGCCAAGCTGTCGGATCTGCACGGCGGTAGCTTCCCATCCAAAGGGAATCACCTCCACCGGGATCGGGAAGTTGGTGCCCAAGCGCTTCACCACCTTCGACTCGTCGCCGACAACCACCATGCGCCCGGCAGCCTGCGCGACGATCTTCTCGCGCACGAGGGCGCCGCCCATCCCCTTGATCAGGTTGAGGCGCGGGTCGATCTCATCGGCGCCATCGACCACGAGGTCTACCGCGCTCCAGGTATCCGCGAGAGGGATCCCCTGCTCCGTGGCAATTCGCTCTGTGGCGACCGAGGTGGGCACCCCCACGATCTGCAGGCCCTGGCGGCATCGCTCTCCAAGCTTGAGGAGGAAGTAATAGACGGTAGACCCAGTGCCCAAGCCGACCACCATCTCGTCGGAGATGTACTCCACCGCCTTCTCGCCGGCGCGCCGTTTGGCTTCGTCCGTAGAAATCGTCATCAGACCGCGCTACTCCTTTCGCTCTCTGGGGATGGACTGCCGCCGCCTTCGGGGGACCCGCCGACGCCCTCGCACGAGTTGTGCCAGGAACGAGCCAGCCGGCGGAGAGGCGCGGCGTGGGATGCGCGCCGGCTAAGCGCCGTCGCGACGCGCGCGGAGAACAGAGATGAGCTGTTGCACCACCTCTTCGTCCAGGTGCGCCCCCGCCGCTTCCTGGAGCTCCGAAATGGCATCCTCGTGTGATTTGGCCGCACGCCAGGGCACATTAGCGGTCATCATCACGTAGGCATCTGCCGCCGCTACGACGCGAGCGCCGAGGGGGATCTCCTTGCCGCGAAGCCCCTCCGGATAGCCCGTGCCATCCATCCGTTCATGGTGGTGACGCACAATTGGAACGGCGGGTTGGAGGGCATCCAACGCCCGGAAGTCGCGCGCGCCACGGTTGACGTGTTCTTGAACGTGACCAAACTCCGCCTCGGTGAGCGGCCCGGGCTTGAGGAGAATATCATCCGAGAGGCCGACGTTGCCGATATCATGGAGCAGGCCCGCAAGCCGGATGGTGGCCACCTCCGGCTCGGGAAGCTGCATCGCGTTGGCGACGGCCTCCGCCAGATCGGCCACCCTGCGGCTATGATCGCGATCTCGGAATGCCTGTGCCGCTGGCGCATTCCGTAGCGCATGCATTGTTGTCACCCAGTGCCGGGCCCTAGTTCTCTTCGCGGCCACGCTCATCCTCCCGAACAGAGCGACGCTGTTGTTGATGCTCTCTCTATAGTAGATTATAGGTGCCTCCGCCCCAATTCTTCAGGCTTACACGCAGTTAGTTTTCGCGCCACGCGCCCCTCCTGTCTCAGGGCCCTGAAAGGGAGGCAAGCAGGCAGGCGCGGGGTGGGAACATTTGCCCCGGCTCTCTTTTCTAAGAAACTGCAGGAGTGGCGTTGACCCTATCCTCCGCGATATGGTAACATGGTTGCGACGTGGTTCGGGCCATCGCGGAATCCTGGCGGGGTGAACGCCGGTTCCTCCCCCGCAATCGGGCGTAGCCACCCGTTATGCCTCCGGGACATAAAGTCCCCTCGTAGTCATCCGGCGGCGTGCCGGCGCGGTCCCGAACGGGTAGGCAACAGGTTCAGTGCGCGTTCTCGGGCGTAGCGGCCGGGCGCCATGGAGGATGCGCTCCAGGGATGCAGATGCTCAAGGGTGTGACCCACTTCGTCACCAACCTGCCCTGGCAGGCGGCTTTCGACGTGCTCATCTCGACCGTGATCATCTATTATGTGATCATGCTGATCAAGGGGACACGCGCCGTTCAGCTCGCCTGGGGCCTGGTCCTCCTCTTCCTTTTCGCGCGCATCGCCGATTGGGTGGAGTTCCGCACGCTCAGTCTTCTCCTCGGCACCATCGCCACCCCGGGGGCGACGGTCGCCATCGTGATCCTGTTTTACCCCGAGCTTCGACACGCGCTCGAAGAGGTGGGGCGGGGTCGGTTCTGGGCAATGCGCGGGCTGATGCTGCGCCGCGAGGATGTGAGCGTCGTAGTCGACGAGCTGATCGAGACCGCGCAGAGGCTCTCGCAACGCCGGTTCGGGGCGCTGATGGTGGTCGAGCGAGATGATGGCCTGGATGATATCGCGACGACCGGGACGGCCCTTGGGGCCACGGTGACGCCGCGGCTGTTGGAGACGATTTTCTACCCTGGCACGCCGCTGCACGACGGCGCCGTGATCATCCGGGGGAGCGAGGTGATCGCCGCGGAGTGCGTGTTGCCGCTCTCGGATAACTCGCGGATCAGCTCCTCGCTGCACACGCGGCATCGCGCGGCGCTGGGCCTCGCGGAGAGGACGGATGCGGCGGTGCTCGTCGTCTCGGAAGAAACAGGCAACATCTCGCTCGCCTACGATGGGCGTCTCCTCACCGCGCTGCGCCCGGAGGTGGCGCGCGATAAGCTGCTGAGCCTGCTCCAGCGGGATGAAAGCCCGGAGGGACGCCGGGGCAGCGGCACCGGGGCGGCCGACGGCAAAGGCGCGGGCACTGCCGCGCCGAAGGGAGAAGCGATCCCCGAGACACCCGAGGTTGCGGGGATGGCTGCCGCGGGCGCGCTGGCAGAGCCCCGCACGCTGCGCGGCATGGTCTACTCCGGCCTGCGCCGCGCGCGTGGACTCTTTGGGATCGGGAACCGGGTGTCTGGCCTGCGCAGTTTGTTCCGTGGAGAGCCGAGCGATTGATCCGGCACAATCTGAGGTACAAAATCCTGGCCTTGGTGAGCGCACTCGCGCTCTACTTCATGTATGGGCGGACGGCCGAAAAGCCGCTCACATCCGCCGTCGTACGCGTGCAGGTGCGCGCCGTGAACGTGCCCCAGGGCCTGGAGACCACCACCCAACCTGTTATCTCCGTCAGCATCCAGGGCCCCAAACACGCTATCGATGAGCTTCTCAACCGCCCGGATGGCGGCGCCTCCGAACTCGATGCGACGGTGGATCTCGCCGGCAAGGGCGTCGGACCGCATATGCTCCCGGTGAAGGTGAACCTCCGCAAGCCGCTGATGCTGGTGCCCGGGCAGCTGTATGCAACCGTCACCCTGGAGGCGATTGTCGAGCGGACGCTGCCGGTCGAGGTGGTACCCCAGGGGAGTGTCGCTCCCGGTTATCGCTGGGAATCGACCAGTGCCAATCCGGCCTCGATCACCATCGTGGGGGCCAGAAGTGCCGTGGAGCAGGTGGCGCGCGTCGAGGCGCGTGTGCCCGTGCGCGGCGCCACAGGCGATCTTGACCGCGATGTGCCGCTGCGCGCCCTGGATAGCCGGGATGAGGTGGTGGAGCATATCGATGTGCGCCCCTCCCTCGTCTCCGTCCACGTGCGCATCTCCCGGCTCCTGCGCTACAAAGTGGCACCGATTGTGCTCCAGACGACCGGGCGTCCGGCCAATGGGTACCGGATATCGACGGTGATCGTGGAGCCGTTGGTCGTCACGGTATCAGGGAGTAGCCAGGCCCTGGAGAGTGTGCAAGCCGTGTCTACGGAACCTGTGGATCTCGCGGGAGCAACCGCTCCCATCATCCGGCGCGTGCGCCTTGCACCGCCAGAGGGCATTGAGACCGTTTCCGCGTCCGCCGCGCGGGTCAAGGTCTTCCTGATCAACGAAGCGGTAGGTACTCCATGACGCGACTTTTTGGCACCGATGGCCTGCGCGGCCGGGCCAATGTGGATCTCACACCCGAGCTGGCAGTTCGCGTCGGGATCGCCGCGGGCTTCGTTCTTTGCCAGGGCCAGCCCGGCCTCCTCATCCTGGGGCGCGACACGCGCGAGTCCGGGGCGATGTTGGAAGCCGCCGTCGCCTCCGGCCTGTCCAGCGCCGGCTGGAACGTGCGCCTGGCCGGCGTGATGACCTCCCCCGGCGTGGCCTTCCTCACGAACCTCCTGGGCGCGAACGCGGGCTGCGTCATCTCCGCGTCGCACAACCCCGCCCCGGATAACGGCATCAAGTTTTTCACCTCGGCAGGCGCCAAGCTGGCGCCCGCAGTCGAGGAGCAGATCGAGGCCCTTCTCGAGCCAGAGGCGCTCGCTCGTCAGACGCGCCCGCGACCGGGATGGATCCGTCCGTTGAAAGATGCCGGCCGGCGCTACACGCACGCCCTGGCAGAACACGTGCGGGCAGACCTGACCGGGCTCCGCCTCGTCGTCGACTGCGCCAACGGCGCCGCCTCTCGCCTGGCGCCCGCGCTCTTCGCTCGCCTGGGAGCCGAGGTGATCCCGCTGTGCCACCAGCCGGATGGCTGCAACATCAACGCCGGGTGCGGGGCAACCCACCCACAGCGGCTCGCCGAGACCGTCTTGCGCGAGGGCGCCGATGCCGGCGTGGCCTTCGATGGCGATGCCGACCGGGCAATCTTCGTCGATCACGAGGGCCAGGTGCGCAATGGCGACCACGTGCTCTACATCATCGGCACGCAGCGCCGCGCCCTCGGCCAGCTTCCCGGCGATCTCGTTGTGGGCACGGTGATGTCCAATCTTGGCGCCGAGCGCGCCCTGGCCGCGCAGGGAATTCGCCTCGAGCGCACCCGCGTGGGCGACCGCGAGGTCTTCGCGCGCATGTGCGAGACGGGCGCCATACTCGGCGGCGAGCAGTCGGGGCATATCATCTTCCGCGACCGCCTGAACACGGGCGATGGCATCCTCACCGCCCTGGAGCTTTTCAGCGTGGTCCGGCGTGCCGGCAAGCCCCTGGCGGAGCTGGCCGCCCCGGTGGAGCTGTACCCGCAGCTCCTGATCAACATCCCCCTGCGCCCCGGCCTGGAGTGGCAAAACTCCTCGCCGCTCGGGCGGGCGCTGGAAGAGATCAAGGCACTCGTCGAGCCCGAAGGCCGGATCGTGGTCCGCCCCTCTGGCACCGAGCCGCTCCTGCGCGTCATGATCGAGACGCCCCATCAGGACATCCTCGATGAGGCCTCGCAGCGCATCCAAACCGCGGACAACTTTCCCGGGCTCACTTGCACGCTCCTCTCGCCAGCCGGGTGAGGGGGAGAGGCGACGCGCCCTTACCATCAATCCCGCAGATGGCGATGGCCGGTCTGGTGGTATTCCCACCTCCAACTGCGTCCAGCTACGGATAAAGGAAACACGCCCGGGCGTGCCAGCGTCTGCCTCTCGGCGGGATTGACAGGCCCGGGTTTGGATGGTAGCATAGGGCCATGGGAAGGCTCATGACAAGGTCGGCCGGTCAAGGTATCGGTGGCAGATCGGCTGGATGGCGCGTCTGGTTGCCGGTGGCGTTCGCGGCGCTCCTTTTGGCGGTAGGCCTTTGCTGGCATGCTCCTGTCTACGGATGCATGCGCCCTGCCCTGATCGCTGCAGGCGCCCTACGTCTGCAGCCCCACCCCGCGCTCTCCGAGCATCCGTCCCATAGCGGCCCCGAGGCCTGCCCTGATCGGCAAGGCAAGCCGGTCTATACTGCGCGAACGCACTCGCAGGCGGCGCGACCGGTCCACTTGCTTCGCATCGGGCGCCCCACTCGCGGGAGCAGCCTCGGCACGCCGATTTCCCATGCTTCCCATTCGCGGTCTGGACCGCAATACTCCCTTCCCCATCTCCGGGCCGAGTACAGTGCCTGGAATGGTGTCGGCAGCCCGTTGCGATAGCTCGCTGCCATCCCACTGTGCCCGCTTCCCAGGTCCGGGCAGCTCTCATCTTTGCACCGCCCCTGCACGACCGACCAGGGGCTTGCCTGATAGGAGCGGCACAGATCCTTTCCGCTTTTCCAGGGCACTCTCTTCACCGGCAGCTGCCATGAGGGGAGTGCCCTGAAACAGCTATGCCCAGGTGGCGGCAGGGGGAGATGTTCGATACTGTCCGAGAGAGGCTTGCAGGGCGCCCGGATAGCTCTCTCCTGAAAACCCGTCTCCAAGGGGAGGGCATCTGCCTGGTAGGGTGCGCGGGGCAGATCGATACCTAAATGGCTCCCCGCTTCGGCGAGGAGCCGGCCAAGACGCTCGACAAAACGCCTTGTCGGGTGATCTTGGACCTACGGCAAGTATTTCGAATCGAGAGTGTAGGGGTTCGTCACCTCGTGGAGGCCCATACGCGGGTGGCCGTAGGATCTCGACTGGAGATCCAGGCCGCGGACCCGTGCGTTCGCATGGTGTTGGAGATCGCAGGAGTGGGGTACGGGGGTGCTGGCTCCACTCTGGGGGTTGGCTGAATGGAGATGCCGCGCGGCGCAAGGATGCGGTGTCGGGTCTGTGGAGCTCCCGTGAGCCCCGAGGCGCCCTGGTGCCCCTCGTGTGGCTCGCGCCGGCCCTTCGCGTGCGCCCTGTGCGGCAAGATGGTGGAAGCGCCGCTGAATCCGCCGCAACTCCTGGGTGATGGAGGGGTCGCCTGCATCCGACATGCCCCCTGGGCGAGGTGTTCTGCCTGCGACAGAGTGGGTACCTACATGGAGGTGACAACGACCGGATGGGTCTACCTGGGGGACCGGAGTGCCGTCTGGCTTTTGAGGCGCTACCCCAGGGTGGCTGCCAGAGCACTGCGTGTGCGGGCGACGCAGCGGTGGCTCTGTCCCAGATGCAATGGAGTCTATCGTCAGGAGTGTCAGAGTGGCAAGGCCTGCCTGGCAGCGGGAGCAGCGGCGCTGTGGGCTGCGTTGCGCGATGCTCTGACAAGAACGTGAGGCTGGGGCTCCCTGCGCCGGAAGACGGCGCAACCCGGCGGGAGAGAGAAGATGAGAAAAAAGGCTGGGCACCGAGATATCTATGTGACCGAGGAAGACCGGACGCGCCTGCTTGAGATGCTGCGCCGGGATCCCCCCGCAAGCGAAGGCTTGCGGACCCTCGCAGCCGAACTCGATAGAGCCCGGGTCGTCACCACTCAGGAGGTGCCGTCGGATGTGATCACCATGGACTCGCAGGTGCAGCTGGAAGACCTGGATACGGGCCAGGAGATGGTCTGCACGCTCGTCTTCCCGGAAGACGCGGATGCATCACAGGGCAAAGTCTCGGTGTTGGCTCCCATCGGCATGGCGATGCTCGGCTACCGCGTGGGTGATGTCTTCGAGTGGCAGGTTCCATCGAGAAAGAGACGGCTACTCGTCAAAGCGGTCCTCTACCAACCGGAGGCATCGAGACCCCCCAGTGGGTAGAAGCAGCGAAGGGAGAGCGGGCATCCATTGCTCGGAAAGGGGCAGTCACGCGCCTGGCAGCCCTCACTGCGCCGGGCGCGGTGGGGGCACGTTCTCCTCCGCCAGATGCCCGGCGCCCACCCCAGGAAGCCCCCCTGGTTACTCAGCCGTGACTTCCGGACCCGTCCGGGGAGGAACCGGGCGCTACAGCGCGAAAACCAAGACATGTCGCACTCGGGGTGGGTTCGATTCGGTTCCCTTCGATTATCCCGTCTATTGGGCCAGAGACGCGATGATGAGGAAGTCCTGCCGTGGGCTTCCGAGTGCGGAAGTAGTATGTCGTGCAATCGCGTGAAAGGACGGGACTGATGGAGGCCCGCCATGAACTGATTCGTATGCTGGTGCCCGGCTGCCGGGCCATCATCGCCTACGCGGGGAGAACGCTACCTGTCACCGTTCACTCTGCCTGCGACGCGGGGTTTCGTGTGCAGATCCACACCGTGGATGCCCCCGAAGGAGCATTTGTCGTAGGCGAGCGCGTCGCAGTCCTCGCGCAGAATGAGAGGGGCCTGGGGTTCTTCGACACGCACATCCGGGGTTCTCTCGCCGGCAGCAACGCCCTCCTAGATCTGGAGTGGCCCTTGCGCTACGAGTGGCGCCCGCGCCGCGAGCACACGCGCGTGCAGGAGCGGATCCCCGTTACCCTGTTCGAACCGGGGAGACAAGGGCAATCGGGCGCATCGTGCTCCGGCCACACCCTGGATGTCAGCATTGGCGGGCTCCAGCTCTTCCTGGCGGGAGACGCCGGTGAGAATCTGAAACCTGGCCAGCAGGTCAATCTGCTCCTGGAGTTACCCGATGGGTGGCCCCCCCTCGAAGCCACCGCGATGGTGGTGCGAGCGATGGCCGCGACAGTGGATGACACACCCGGTTTGGCGCTGGGGCTCCAGTTCATCGCGGCCAGCGAGCAAGCTTGGGACCGGATCAGCCGCTATGTCCAGGTCCTGATGCGCCGGGCAAGCGAGCGAGCCCGGAGGCCCATGGCGGGTCCGCGGCGAGCAGCCTACCATGAGCGTTAAGCCCGGGAAGCCCCTCCGGTACCGGAGGGGCTTCCCCATTCTTCCCGCGGTGCTGTACCCGCGGCGAGCTATGTCAGGCTGCGCGTCGCAGCAGTTCAGGCCAGCGCCGAGGCCCTCCGCTGGCCGGGTTTGCCCGGCATCGCTTAGGAGGCGTCTTCGGAGAAGTGCTTGTTCGTGTAGAACTCGATGAGCTGCTTCACCTCGTCCTCGCACCCGCCGCACACGGTGCCGACTTTGGTGCGCTCCTGAACCTCGTAGTACGTGCGCGCTCCATCCAGCACGGTCGACTCGATCTCAAGGTCAGTCACGCCCATGCACTGGCAGACGACGCGCTGCTCCTCCTGACGGATCTTCTCGGGCATGCCGTTACGCGCGTAGTAATCGTTGATCGCCGCCCGCAACGCCTTGTCGCCCAACACGGAACAGTGGACCTTGTGCTCCGGCAGGCCGCCGAGCGCGCGGTTCACGTCCTTTGCGCCGAGCTGGTAGGCCTCGTCCAGAGGCATCCCCTTCACCATCTCCGAGAGCACCGAGGTGCTGGCAATCGCGCTGGCGCACCCATAGGTCCTCCAGCGGCAATCGGTGATGACCCCCCGCTCCTTATCCACCTTGATCACGATGAGCATCTCATCGCCACACTTCACGTTGCCGGTAATCCCACGGCCATCCGCCTCGAAGCTCTCCTCGTCTTCGAGGATGTTCCGCGGGTTCATGAAGTGGTCTTTCACCTTCTCGGAATAGACCCATCCCATCCGGCTCATGCGACCTCCCTTCGATAGCCCGTGGACATGCGCCGCACCCGTTCGATGACCGAGGGCAACACCGTGAGCATCCGCTCCACGTCCGCCATCGTGTTTTCGCGGCCCAAGCTAATCCGAATCGATCCGTGCGCCCGCTCGATAGGGCATCCGGTGGCGAGGAGCACGTGCGATGGCTCCAGCGAGCCGGACGCGCACGCGGAACCCGTCGAGACAGCGATACCCTCCAGATCGAGGTAGAGGAGGATCGCCTCGCCCTCCGCGCCATCGAAGGAGACGTTGAGCGTGCCGGGAAGCGACGCCGTGGGGTGCCCATTGAAGTGCACGTCGGGAATCTTCTCCTCGATGCCCTGGCGCAGCGCCGCCTTCAGGCCCAACAGCCGCTTCTCCTCCTCCTCCATCTCCTGGCTCCGCAGCTCAATCGCCTTGCCCAGGCCGATAATCCCCAGCGTGTTCTCGGTGCCGGCGCGGCGTCCCTTCTCCTGATGCCCCCCGCGGATGAGCGGGCAGAACGGCGCCCCCTTGCGGATGTAGAGCGCGCCCACCCCCTTGGGTCCGTAGATTTTGTGCGCCGAAAGCGTGAGGAAATCGACATCCAGTTCCCGAACATCCACCGGCACCTTGCCCACCGCCTGCACCGCATCGGTGTGGAACAGCGCGCCATGCTCGTGGGCGATAGCTGCCAGCGTCTTGATCTCCTGGATCGTGCCCACCTCGTTGTTCGCCATCATGATCGAGACGAGGCGCGTGTGCCCGGTGATCGTCCGGCGCAACTCCTCCGGATCGACGCGGCCGTAGCGATCCACGCCGACATAGCGGACGCTCACTCCACGCTCGCCCAGGCAGTTGGCCGTCTCAAGGATGCACGGATGCTCGATTGCCGAGGTGACGACCTCGGTCGATTCATGCATCACACAGTCGCACCCCTTCGAGGCGCACGTGGGGATCGACAGCACCGTGTTGTTCGCCTCGGAGCCGCTGCCAGCGAAGATCACCTCGTCTGGGGTCGCGCCGATGAACTCGGCCACGCGCTCGCGCACTTCCTCGACGGCCTCCCGGGCCAGCCTCCCCGCGGCGTGAAGGCTGGACGGATTGCCATAAAGATCCATCGCATCCACCAGCGTCTTCTTCACCGCGGGGTGAAGCGGGGTGGTGGCGTTGTTATCGAAATAGACTTGCCTCTCCGGCATCAAATCCTCCATTACGAACCCATCATCACTTTACTCGGGCGCTGCATCCGCCCCCGGTGCACAGCCCGATCCCCCTACTCATATGAACGGAAGCACGGCCCGCGGGTTCCCGGTTCCAGATGCTCCGTTGCCACTTTCAGACCGGCTCCGCCATCGTCACATACTCATGGAGGAGGCCTGCCCTGCTGCGCCGATTCCTCGTGGCGGCCATCCTTTCACAAGCATAGCAGAACACTCCACGGAAGGCAATACCCTTCGATGTATACCGGCATTCGGATGCGCCCCCTTCCAGCCGGGCGCCCAGGAGATAGGCGGCACTATGGCACGCTCTCCCTGGTGGCGGGGTCATCGCGCGCCGGCACCGAGGTGTTCTGCCACAGCCCTGGGAGGCTGAAGAGCAGCACCAGGCCGCACGCCACCCAGCCAGGCCGAAGAGAACGTGAACGCGGAATCCTCCCCCACCCTTGGGTGGTACCGCCACCTGCCCGCTGTGTGGCACCTGTTCCCCGCTGCCGGCCGTGCGCCCCATCGGTGCCACGGCAAAGAGAGCTCAGCCACCGACGTCCACGGTGATGCCCGCCTTCGTGGCGAGATACTCGCGGATCGCCCCCACGGCTGCGTCATCCGGCGGGACCAGGTCAGCGCCGGGGTATTCGCGACCCAGGCGGCGGTACTTGTCCTCCTGAAGATGGTGATACGGCAGCAGGCGCATCTCGTGGACCGAGGGAAGCTCGCGGATCAGCGCCGCCAAAGCCTCCAGGTTTTCCGGCGTGTCGTTCACCGCGGGGATGAGGGGCACGCGCAAGACCAGCCGGGCGCCAACGGGCGCGGGGCCGGCATCCCGGCGCAACACCGAGTCGAGATAGCGCAGGTTTTGGAGGATGCGCTCGTTCGAGCGCCCCGTTGCCGCCCGGTGCGCCCCGGGATCGAGGTGCTTCACATCGAACAGCCACAGGTCGGCCAGTGGAATCAGCGCGTCCAACGCCTCGCGGGCACCCTCCCCGCAAGTATCTACCGCGGTATGCAGGCCCTCGGTGCGGCATCGGGCGAGGATCTCGCGCGCGAACGCCGGCTGCGCCAAAGGCTCGCCCCCCGAGAGCGTCACACCCCCGCCGGAAGTTTCATAGAAGACGCGGTCGCGCAGGACCACCTCGACCACTTCCTCGGGGGTGGCACTGCGCCCGGAGAACTCCAACGCGCCTGCGACGCAAACCTCGGCACACGCCCCGCAGAGCCGGCAGCGCTCGCGGCACATCCGGTGCTCTTCCCCCGCGAAGGAGTGAACCGCCTCGGTGCAGGTCGCCTCGCAGGCCCGGCAGGAGAGGCACGCGCGATCACTGTAGAAGAGCGCGGGCCCGGCCGAGACTGCTTCCGGGTTGTGGCACCATCGGCATCGCAGCGGGCACCCCTGGAAGAAAACCGTCGTCCGGATCCCCGGGCCGTCGTGAACCGAAAAGCGTTGAATGTCGAAAATCCTGCCCGCCATGTGCCCCCTATCGTTCGCCGGCAACCTTCTCTACTCGTGTTCCATGCGCGTGAGCCGGCCAGGAGCTTCTCCTGAGCCGGCGCCTCCCGCACGTGTAGGACTCCCCCATCCCTCAGAAGTTCCCGCATCTGACGCGCGGGTCTCGCCCACGTGGCAGAATGCCGTGCCCCTGCCCTGCAGGAGGGACCCTTTCCGCGCCGAATGAGGGCCCCGGGGGGAGAAGGCGAGATAGAGGGTGAGGGCTGATGGGTTCATTCGCCGGCAAGAGAGCCGTCGTGACAGGCGCGGGCACCGGGATCGGACAGCGGATCGCCATCGAGCTGGGGAAACGCGGGGCGGCGGTCGCCATCCACTACCATGCCAACGCGGCGGGAGCCGAGGAGACGGCGCGGGCCATCCGGGAGAGCCGCGGGCGCGCCTTCCTGATCCAGGCCAACCTGGCGCGCTTCCAGGAGTGTACGCGCTTGATTGCCGCGTGTGCGAGCGTCTTGGGGGGGATCGACCTCCTCATCAACAACGCCGCGCTCAGCCCCGAGGCGCCCTTCCTCGACCTTTCCGATGAACTGTGGAACCGCGTCCTGGCGACCAAACTGCGCGCGCCCTTCTTCTGCGCCCAGGCCGCAGCACGCGAGATGATCCGCCAGGGGCGAGGTGGCAAGATCATCCACGTCGGATCCGCCCACGGCTTC